>JBBQHY010000232.1:0-4423 GCA_038324415.1 Pseudanabaenales cyanobacterium
CCCTATTTGTCGAACATTACCGCTTGCTAAACCCAGAAGCTTAAGGATATTTCCTTTAAAGAATCTACCCAGCCCCCTGCCTCTAATTGTGGGGCTTCGGAATGGGTAATTTTTTTACCAGAACTCAACTTAAGTTCATAAAAAATACCCCATGTAGGGGTATAGCTTTGTTACTTAGAGCCGTTACTGTAATTAGCGACTAGCGAATTTTTTGGTTAATTTACGTAAACGAATAGATTGAGGTGTAACTTCGAGAATTTCATCGGAACCAATATATTCCAAGGCACGTTCTAGGTTCATATCAATTGGGGCTTGCAGTTGCACAATGTCATCGGCACCCGCCGCCCGCATATTTGTTAATTGCTTACTTTTGCAAACATTTAATTCCATATCTTGAGATCGATTATTTTCGCCAATAATCATGCCTTTATAGACTTTGGTACCAGGTTTAATAAAGAATACACCTCGATCTTCCATATTTTTTAAGGAAAACTCAGTGGCGACTCCTTCTTCAAAGGAAATTAATACGCCATTACGTCTAGTTTCAATATCTCCAACCGTAGGACGATACTCAAGGAAACTATGATTCATGATTCCAGCACCACGGGTAGCACGCATAAAGTCGCCGCGGAACCCAATCAAACCACGGGCAGGAATTACAAATTCAAGCTGCGATCGCCCCCCATTGGACATTTGCATATCGATCATTTCGCCACGGCGTTGCCCCAAGCGTTCGATGCAACCACCGACTGCTTCTTCAGGTACATCCAGAACAAGTGCCTCGTAGGGTTCACATTTCTGACCGCCAATTTCACGATAGATAACTTGGGGTTGGGTAACTTGGAACTCGTAACCTTCGCGACGCATAGTCTCAATTAAAATTCCTAGGTGTAATTCCCCCCGTCCAGCTACGGCAAAGCGATCGGGGGATTCAGGATTTTCTTCGACCCGCAAAGCTACGTTGGTTTCGAGCTCACGGATTAGGCGATCGCGCACTTGGCGGGTTGTGACTAACTTACCTTCTTGCCCGACAAATGGTGAGTCATTAATACAGAAAGTCATCTGTAAAGTCGGCTCATCTACCTTAATCATCGGTAGAGCTTGGGGTTCGTTGGGACAGGTAATGGTTTCACCGATATTGGCAGTAGCAAAGCCAGCGATCGCTACAATATTACCAGCAGAAGAAGACTGTAACTCTACCCGCTTCAAGCCATCAAATCCTAATAGCTTTGTCACTTTACCCTTGCTTATAGTGCCATCTTCAGAGATCAATACTGCTTGCTGTCCTGAAGTAATTGTGCCATTGTGGATTTTGCCAATCAGGATACGACCCAAATACTCGGAATAATCAAGGGTTGTAACTTGAAATTGCAAAGGCTTTTCGGGATCGCCAACGGGAGGAGCGATATGATGCAAGAATGCATCAAACAGGGGCTTCATGTCCACGCTTTCATCTTCGAGCTTTTCTTTGGCAAAGCCTGATAGTCCTGAGGCAAATAGGTAAGGGAAATCGCACTGATCGTCATCGGCACCTAGTTCGAGAAATAAATCAATTACTTTATCGATCGCCTTAAATGGGTCAGCCGACGGGCGATCAATTTTATTTACGAGCACAATAGGACGCAACCCTTTTCCAATGCTTTTTTTAGGACAAATCTGGTTTGGGGCATTGGTCCTTCGTTAGCATCAACAATGAGGATACAGCCTTCTACCATACCCAATACTCGTTCTACTTCGCCACCGAAATCTGCGTGTCCAGGAGTGTCAACAATGTTAATCAAGGTGTCTTTGTAGCGCACTGCTGTATTTTTAGACAAAATGGTAATGCCACGTTCCCGCTCTAGATCGTTGGAGTCCATGACGCATTCGACAACAGCTTCGCCTGCTCTAAATGCCCCAGATTGTTGAAGTAAAGCATCAACAAGGGTAGTTTTGCCGTGGTCAACGTGGGCGATGATGGCGACATTACGGATAGGTAAAGACATGAGATTGGTAGATTTTAATATTTCTTCATCACAATCTTACCAGTAAATTGAAACAGCGGCAGATCCAAGCAAAGAAGTTGGTATAATCAAAGACTAAAAATCCAAAATTATTATTCATCAAAACTATGGCAGCGATCGCACGGGAACTTGGTCTAGCTCAAACCTTAAGTATTAGTAGAGTAGTTACAAAACTTCAGGAAATTCATAATTCTGAGGAAAAATTAACTTTACCTACAGAAACTATCAATACTAATACTGATGCCGAAGAGCTAACAGAATCTGAATCCTAAGCTTCTTCCTCTACAAATTCATCTTCTTCAACATCTGCGCTTGCTTTAATTGCTGAAACCACTGCTCCCGCCGCCAGTTTTTCTTTAACTAGGGTTTCTACTTCTTTGAATAGCTCAGGGTTTTCTTCAAGATGTTTAATCACTTTTTCTCGACCTTGGGCTACGTTTTCGCCTTTATAGCTGTACCATGCCCCTTTGCGGTTAATGATTTCAATTTCTTCGGCGACGTCTAACAAACAGCCTGCGACCGAGATCCCCTTACCAAAGATAATATCAAACTCGGCAATCCGAAATGGGGGCGCAACTTTATTTTTTACGACTTTGACTTTGACATGATTACCATAGTCTTCGGTGCCTTTTTTTAAGGTTTCTTGCTTACGAATATCTAAACGCACAGAGGCATAGAATTTCAAAGCAGTACCGCCTGTTGTGACTTCGGGAGAACCGTAGACCACGCCAATCTTTTGACGCAGTTGATTTAAGAAAATTACTGTACAGTTTGAGCGTCCGATATTACCAGTAATTTTTCGCAAAGCTTGGCTCATCAGCCTTGCCTGTAGTCCCATGTGTGAGTCACCCATCTCTCCTTCAATTTCGGCACGGGGGACAAGGGCAGCAACGGAATCGATCACCACAATATCCACTGCCATCGATCGCACTAATTGATCGACTATTTCCAATGCCATTTCGCCCGTATCAGGTTGGGAGATCAGGAGATTATCAATATCTACGCCTAGATTTGCGGAATAGAGGGGATCGAGGGCGTGTTCTGCATCAACAAAGGCAGCAGTTCCTCCTTGTTTTTGAATTTCGGCGATCGCATGGAGGGCTAGGGTAGTTTTACCTGAGCTTTCTGGTCCATAGATTTCAATCACACGTCCCTTAGGTAGTCCTCCGCCTAGAGCTAAATCTAAGGTTAATGCTCCTGTAGAGATGGTTTCTACCTTCATCCCAGTAGCGGCACCGAGCTTCATGATTGCGCCTTTACCGTGACTTTTCTCGATTTGCCCTAAGACTAAATCAAGGGCTTTTTGCTTTTCAGCACTATCGGCTGGGGCTTTTGGTGCAGGCTGACTTGGAGTTTTAGATTTAGGTGGCATGGGAATCTTAAGCTTTTTAGATATGATCCATAATACTCTAGCCATTAAATTATGCCAGACCATACCCAAGAATTGCAGCAGATGATGAAATTAATAGGGATATTGAGTTTTAAAACCCTAAGCGATCGCAGTTCCGTTAGTTTAGGATCAATCTCAAAATTGCGCCGAGGTCAGGCTGATTTAATGAAGTATAGAGAGTTAGATAATCTGGGGACTTGTTTAGGACTATCTATAGATGAGTTGATTACAAAATTTAGCCAAATTAAACCTCAAAAATCCGAATCACAGGGAAATTCGCAAGCTCAGTTAGAGTTTCAACAGGAAGTATTAATCAAGCTCGAATCGATGCTGTTGCAGTTTCCCACCGCTGCTTTTGCGGCAATTAATAATCCCAATCTTCCTGCTCGTAATCTTTTACCTTTATTCCGCCCGTTGGAGAATTTATTAAAGGATTGGAATATAGAAGCGATCGCACCCGTCGGCTCAGAGGTAGATTTTAATCCCCAGTTACATCTACCGATGGAGGGTTCGGAATCAGTGAATGCAGGCGATCAGGTTTTAGTTCGATATACGGGCTATGTAAGAGGGGAAAAGCTGTTGTATAGAGCGAGGGTGAGTAGTGTTTAAGATTTTGAAGTAGTTGGAAATTTAGAGCGATCGGATTTTTAAAACTAAGCTTGAACTAGATACATTTAATTAACACATTTAGCATCAACTAAGCAATTAATCATGATCCAAAAGCGGAAAGCTAAACCAGAAACGGCGGCGAGCTTGTTGATCAAAATACTTACCAAATTGCAGCTTATAGACTTCATTTTCATCTTGGGTTTCTAATTCTAAATCAGACTGGGCATAACCAGAGCAAATTAGGGCATAGCCTTGATCTCGGAGTTTTTGGGATAAACCGATTGCACTGGGTTGATAGATAGTTCCTGACTTTACCCTAACTGCACAAGTAGTACAGGCTCCACTGATACATGCAGATGGTAATTCCACACCTTGGGCTTCTAAGTCATCAAGAATGTAGCGATCGCCATCCACTTCGGTC
>JBBQHY010000233.1:0-4423 GCA_038324415.1 Pseudanabaenales cyanobacterium
TTTTAGGGTATAAATTTGAAATATCTGTTGCTGCATTTCGGCTCGTTCTGCTTCTTTTGCTTCTGATTTCCAGCTTAAATTTGAACTAAAATCATCGTCACTATTGTTATTACTATTACTTGCCGCTGAACGCAATTTAGAACGCTTTAGGTAAGAAGTAATATCACTGACCTTATCCTTACGGGAAAGAAAGCTATTTTTGGGCTCAGGTAAAAGTTCTCCTTGTAAATCGACACTAGAGTAATCAGGCATTAGCGAGTGCAATACACTGGGAACTTCTTTCCACCGCATTTGCTTGCGATCGAATAGTTGGCACAGGCGACTCAAAAGCCCTGGTGGATCGCAAAATACTTCATCAGGAATATCAGACGAATCATGGAGTGGGTCACCAACTAACAATACCCTAATCGCTCTTCGGACTATTTCAACGATCTTAGGATAAAATTCTCCAGTCGCTGTATTGTGGTGGTGTCGATACCCATCTTTAGTCGAGGCATACATAGAGGGTAATCGATTTAATGCATACGTCACTACTTCTACTAAAGTAATTTTTTGTTTTGCATCTTGGGATAAATTATGAATTTGCGATCGCGCCTCTTGAATGACTGGATACTCAATCACATTAATCAACAAGCTACTATTAATTAATCCTAAGGTTTTATTTAGTTCTTTTTCATCAATAACTTTTTTAGCTTTACTTTGAACCGAGGCTTTCTTCTCACCAACCTTCATGAGATTCGTTTCAATCACAGATATTTGCTTCTTAATTGCATTTGTGGAACTCGCAAAAGAGGCATATTTCTGCTGGAGACCAACCATATGTTGTTTTTGATCTTGCCTTTTAGCAGCTTCTTTGATTTGAATTTCTATCCGCTTCAGGTTGGCGATCGCATAGGCATAGTTACGTTTGATTTCTGTCAAATCTAATTCCAATGACACCAAAAACTCATCTAGCTCTATAACTGAAAACTCTTTATTTGATAGAAATTGATTAAGGTCAAAGGCCATATAGATTAATGCATTTCTAACCGATTTGAAAAATCATAGCAATATTTCTAGATATATCTAACATTAACAATCTAGAATAATTATGACTAAAAATATATTATGCAAGCAACTTACCTACAATTTGTCAATTAGCTTAAATTAATATTCCTCATAAAAACTGTAGTAAATAAATCCAAATTTTAATTAGGGAGATTGAGCAAATTACTCAATTAATAACATAAACGGGATCGGCGTGGCTCGAACCCGTATTTTTCGCCTTGACAGGGCGGTGCTCTAACCAATTGGACTATACTCCTAAGTTGAAACATTGAGTTCCAAAAGAATTACATTTTTCAATTAAATTAGTGAAATTGCTCGACTAGGTTTGAATAAGGGAATGGGAATAAATAGAAGAAAGAGCATTAATAATAGCCTGAAAACAAACATACCCTACCGCTTACCAATATTAACAATCGATCGCTCCATAGAATCTAAATGACTTTTGTCTATTCTCCATTACTTGCGCTTTCTCAAAATCCAATATCCTGCTCCTAATCCCAACCAAGCTATGATTGGCACTTCAAAATCAAAGGGAACTGGAACAGCTTGAATTTGATAAATTATGCCATCACCTTGACCGACAAACAAGTCAGAGTCAGAAGCGAAGTCAGAAACAAACAAAGAATCATTCGTAGATAGGAGTCCAATTGGATAGCCCACGCCATTCTGTCCACCATCTATAAATTGAAAATACTTTCCTGTAGTAAGGTCATAATAGAGGACTGGGTTTTCCAGATTAGGAGGAGAAAAACTACCAAAAAATCCAACAAATACTCCATTATTCAATCCATTAGGAAAAGCAGATGGAGCAAAAGCTAAGCCATTGGCACCTTCACTTCTAGTTTCTTTATTCGGGTCGGTTATGTCGGGAATAGGCTGAAATAAAGCTAAAGATGGCACACTACCGCTACCGATTTCGTCTCCAGTTCGATATTGAATGTAATTGTTAGGGAATCCATAATTTTCAACTGTGCCACCAATATTTGCAGCATTTAATAGATTTAATTCATCAGGACTTTCAGGAATATTTGCGTCCATTAATCCATCAATGCCATTATCAACAAAGTAAAGGTCTCCACTCCCAGATTGCAAAGCTAAACCAGCAGCATTCCGTAAGCCAGCAGCAATTTTCTCAAGATTAGTAAAGACAGGATTATTTGAAGAATTATCAATGGAAATTCGATAAATAGAGTCAGCCTCCAGAGAGGTATTAAATATAGAACTATTTAAACTAAATTCGCTACTTTTAAAGCCAACTGGAGTAGTTGAGGCAACGCTGTTAGATTGAGATCCAACATTAAAAAAGAGTTCATACTTTCCTGCACCCAAATCTTTGACGGTAGATGCAGTACTGACATGAAGCGGATTTTCAGGAAAACTAAAATTTAAATTTCCAATAAGAGCCAATTGATCTTGAGGGTTAGCTCCTTGTTGTAAAACTGAAATACGTTGAAAGCCACTTTCAAAACTTGTGGCAAAAATTAAATTTCCTGCTTGACTGATCCCCGAAATTCCTGCACGCAATCCACTAAAGATTGTTGAACGGGAATCAGAAACACCATCAGAGTTGCTATCAACTAAGCGGACAATTTCACCAACGGAGTTATTAAAAAAGTTTCCTCCAGGATTAGGGGCACTTGTACCTACTAAAAGCGAGCCATCATTTAGTCGAATTGCTCCAGTGGGGTAGTTTAATCCAGTCGCACAAGTTGTAATCCGAAAATCCGAAGATTTAATATTAGATTTTCCGCTTAGAGTAAGCGCCTCTGATGATATTCCAACTAATCCAGTTGAAATACCTATAATTGAGCTTAAAATTATGTTTCTCGGTTTGATACTCATAATTCAGTTATCTTTAATATTTTTGATTATGATATCCTACCGCTAACGTCTATATGCTTAAAATAGTTAACAACATTAAGTGCAAACTTAAAATTACATAGAAAAATTGATTCAAGCTATGATGGTGCAGGTTAAAAATCTGAAATATTAGCCTTATGTTGCAAAAGCCTAAAGCTTCCCATGGGATACCTTTGCGTTTAGTTCTCATTGCGCCGTTCGTAGTACAAATAATTGCCGCAGTGGGGATTACAGGTTGGGTATCCTACGATAATGGTCAACGCAGTGCTAAATATCTGTTTCAGGAAACAAAAGACTTTGCCCGCGTGAATGAACCTTTATGTATGGAGTTTTCGATTCAAAATGAACGCCATTTTTTTCGGTTCTGCCCATCAAGATTCATAAAAATCTGGACTGGCTGATCTTACAGCACTTTGATTTCAAATCCGCCACAAAAAGGGTCGCAGGGCGTAGCCCCGTTATGGTTTTTACTTTTCTATCTGTGGCACGTTTGATCGTAATTCGCTGTAATTGTCATGTCAGAATCAGATTTTACAAGGCAAATTGAAGATAATAATCGTATCACTTTACTTTTGTGTGTGGTCTCTTTATTCATTATGATCGCTGTGGGGATGGTGACTTCACGATCGCTAACGAAGATAATCTTATATTTAGCTAAAGCCGCAGATGACATTGGAAACGGCAATTGGGAGCTTCAACAAGATGGAGAAACTATCCCCAAAGCTATTGCCAAATAGATGAATATCCTTGTTGATTCCTTTGATAGCATGGTTGATCGTCTACAGGAGGTATTCACAAAGCTACAGAGTTACGTCTACATCGATACCGTTACAGGCTTCCCAATCAAGCTGCGTTTTTAATCCATTTGCAGCAGGTAATGTCTAGATCTAAAGACTATATTCCTCCGTCCTTTGCCGTTTTAATACTAGATCTAGAATCCGTGATATTAATTGAGAATGGTCTGGGTAAATCCAGTGCCGAGTTGCTATTAAAGAGTGTGTCCCTGCGATTACAGGGATGTTTAGAAACCTCAAAATCACAGGCGATCATTTCCCGCATTGATCGGGATCAATTGGCGATTCTTCTAACAAATATACCAAGTTAGGGACAGGCTAGAGCCGCCGCCCAAAATCTTCTGCAGGCTTTTCAGCAGCTTTTTCGAGGAGGTCAGCAGGACTTACTGACCTCCGCCAGTATTGGGATAGTTATGGACAGGGGCAAATTTGATCGGGCTGAAGATATTATAGGTAATGCCACCATTGCTAAATGCAGTGCCAAAAATCTAGGCAAAAATCAATATATGGTATTTGATGGTAAAATTCGCTCAGAAGCAACGGAAAAACTGCAACTAGCTGCCGATTTACAGTATGCGATCGCCCGTAACGAACTAGAAATTTACGTAAGACCTCAATAAACGCTGAGAGCAAAAAATATGGCTATAACAAAGCCCGTCAATGAATATACGAATCAAGATATTTTCCCAAAAAAGGCTAAGTGGGAGCGGGAATCTTCTTAG
>JBBQHY010000234.1:0-4406 GCA_038324415.1 Pseudanabaenales cyanobacterium
CCTTTAAGCCCAGAACCTGATCAACGCCTTTTGGGGTAGGGACTTTACGATTAAAATGATGTTCCAAATAAGTGTGGAGGATTTCATTGACTAAGGTGGATTTGCCTGAACCCGAAACTCCTGTGACACAGACTAATTTACCCAGGGGAATCTTCACATTCAGATTTTTGAGATTGTGACTGTGGGCATTAGAGATTTCAATGAACTTACCGTTACCTTCACGTCTAGTATTAGGTGTCAGAATTTGCGATCGCCTTGCTAAATAACTACCAGTAATAGATTCAGGATGATTCTCAATATCTGCTACTGTACCTTGGGCAATAATTTGACCACCGTGAATACCTGCTTTTGGACCAATATCCACTAAATAATCGGCGGCACGGATCGTCTCTTCATCATGCTCAACTACGATTAGGGTATTACCTAAATCTCGCAGTTTGTGGAGAGTTTTTAATAATCTGCCATTATCCCGTTGATGCAAGCCAATACTCGGTTCATCTAAAACGTAGAGAACTCCTGTTAACCCTGAACCAATTTGGGTTGCCAGCCTGATCCGTTGCGCTTCTCCTCCAGATAATGTAGCTGTGGAGCGATCAAGAGTCAGATAATCTAAACCCACATCCAAAAGGAATTGGAGTCGGGCTTTAATTTCCTTAAGAACTTGGTCAGCAATCTGTGCAGTACGAGTATCTAGCACCAAGCTTTCTAAGCGTTCCTTACAAATTTCCAATGCCACGGAAGTAAAATCTGTAATCCTATAACCACCGATTCTGACTGCTAGGGATTCTGGTTTTAGGCGGGTACCATGACAATCAGCGCAGGGTAATTCGATCAGGTATTGGGCTAATTTTTGTTGATAGGATTCGGAATTGGCTTCGTTATATTGTTGCTGAAGCATTGCCACTACACCTTCATAGCGTTTGTAATAGCCTTCCTCACCTTTTGAAAAGCGAGAATCAGCCTTAATTAAAATTTTATCAGTAGTCCCATATAAAAGAATATCGGTTTGATACTCAGTTAGTTGTTCCCATGGTGTGCCAATATCAAATCCAGCATATTCGCTTAGACTAGCCAGTAATGATAAATAATAGGTGTGACTTTTATCTGCCCACGGGGCGATCGCCGCATACACAGGTAATTTTGGGTCAGGAACAATTAATTCAGGTGAGAAAGTTTTAACATGACCCAAGCCATGACAGGTGGGACAAGCGCCATAGGGAGAATTAAAAGAGAATAGTCGTGGAGATAACTCATCCATCACTGCCCCATGTTCGGTACAGGCAAAATTCTCAGAAAAAGTGAGAATACTAAAATCCTTATCGCCTAGAATTTCCACCATCACAATTCCTTCTGCCCGTTTCAAGCAGGTAGCCATAGAATCGGTTAAGCGTTCTTGAATTCCATCTTTGCGAACGAGGCGATCGACCACAATTTCGATATTGTGCGTCTTGGTTTTCGGTAGTTCAATGTTATCCCCCAACTCTCTGACTTCGCCATTGATTCTTACTCTAGCAAAGCCCTCTGCTGCCAATCCTGCAATTAATTTTTGATGAGTTCCTTTTTTCCCCCTGATCACAGGTGCCAATAACTGAAATTTGGTGCCATTGGCTAGTTCCATGACTTTATCTACCATTTGGTCTATGGTTTGGGGGGAAATATTGCGATCGCAAATATAACAATGGGGAGTTCCTGCCCTACCAAATAAAAGCCTCAGGTAATCGTATATTTCCGTAACAGTGCCGACGGTAGAACGGGGATTATGGGAGGTGGATTTTTGATCGATGGAAATTGCAGGACTCAGCCCCTCTATATAATCCACATCAGGTTTCTCTACCTGCCCCAAAAACTGACGAGCGTATGCACTTAAAGACTCCACATAACGGCGTTGCCCTTCGGCAAAAATTGTATCAAATGCCAACGAAGACTTACCCGATCCAGACACTCCAGTAAATACAACTAATTTATCCCTAGGGATCGTTAAATCAACATTTTTAAGATTATGCTGGCGGGCACCACGAACTTGAATGTGAGTATGATTGGGCATAAATCTAGTTTCCTTTTCCCCAAAATAAGCTACCCACTATGGTGGTAATAGACCACGTTAAGTTATGAATTCTAACATGAAATTATCTAGCATTGTTTGAGTTGAAGCTAGGCTGGGATAAGGTGATGATAATATCTCCATAGAAAATTTTACAAAAGCTCATGAACCTGCAACCGAGTCCAGATAATTCATCTAAAGTAGTACCAATTATGGGAACAGCAGCCCTAATGCTTTTTGGGGCTAAGGATTACCACATCATTTCAGTCCGCCGTTCCCACTACTCCCATCTATCTGTACTACGGCTATTTAACTACAAAACTTTTAGCCAGCTTATTGATGGTCTTAGCACTACTGCTAGCGTTAATTGAGCTAGTAGAACCTAATCAAAAGTTAGTCAAGTTCGCGGGGCGACATCCCTTGACGCAGGAGTAATCAGTGCCGCCTATAATACTTTTATCGCCTTTTTATTTGCTTTGAAATAGATCTTAGAAGGTGAAGACTGTCCGCAGAGTTCCGATTGTAATTAAACCGTTATTAATATTGTTGTTGCCATTAATAATAAATTGCAAATCGGGGGTAATACTAAGATTGTCGCTAAGCGGAAATTTGAAAAATGCCTCAATATTAGTTTGAGTACTATTGCCTACCGTACGCTCAATAAAAGGCTGCCCGATCGCGATCGCTGCCAACGATCCAGACCTAAACAAATCAGGAAATGCTATACCCGCTGACCAAGTGTAAGGATTAATTGTGGAAATACGATCGCTAATACCGCCAAATCCAAACCGCCCAAATATTGCCACACTAGAATTGATTGCCCATTCTAAATTCACGCCACCTATATTAAAATCCAAATTGCCAATGGCAGCATTGGTATATTGCAATCTAGCGGCAAAACCAGAATCCTTAGGTGCAAACTCCAACTCTACCGTAGCTTGATAGGGATCTCCCCCTAAACCACCATTAGTTAAAGAGCTAGAAGCAGCAAACAGATTGTTCCCAATAACGTTGTCTGTATCGCTCCCACTTGGACTTGCCCCATTCCCTGCCACATAGCCTGCTCGAATGCTGAAAGCTCCACCACTGGGATTAAATTCAACGACTGCACCTGCGCCACTATTGAGAGGTAAAATCAATGGGTTATTTATAAAAAACCCTGAAGAAAAATCATTTGCCTCATCATTGGCAAAGCTATTTATATCTAGTTTATCGCTCAAATCAATTTGAGGACCGATCGCTACTCTAACATTAGGAATAGGAGAAAAGTCGTAGCGCAAAATTCCTAAAGTTAGATTACTACCAGCTCCTGAATATGCTAAATCGCTACTAGCAAAAATTCCATCTAAAAATGAACCAATATTAGATCCACCATTTCCTGTTTCAAGGCGAGTTACTAATAGGTCATCCCCTGTAAACGTGGTATTTAGTTCTAGTCTGACCCTAGCGACGGCTGTGGTATTTGCCGATCCAGCGTTACCTGAAGGCGTGTTATCGGGTAAAAGAATATTAGCATTGCCCGATCCACCACCAGAAATTGCCAAAACGACTTGTCCTGATAACTTGGTTGTGGTCGAAAATTGCTGAGCCTCCAAGGTTGCAGTTTTTGCCTCTAAGCCATCAACTCTGCCCTTAAGCGCAGCTAGTTCCGTAGCAAATTGGGTTTGTAATTTTTGTAGGGTTGCTAAATCTTCTTTTCCAACCTTATCAGCTAAACCTTTAGACAGTAGTTCATTGATTTTATCCAGGCAAGCATTCAACCCCGCCGCAAATTCAAACCGACTCAAAGCCCGATTGCCCCGATAGGTACCATTGGGATAGCCCGCAATACAGCCATATCTTTCCACTAAGGATTGTAATGATGTAAATGCCCAATCCGTAGGCTGAACATCAGATAGTTGAGACACTGAAGTAACTTGAGCCTTGAGAGCTGCTCCTTTCCCTTCTTCAGAATGTCTTAAAAGCTGTGGGCTAATTACAGATTCTGTTTCTGCTAAAACTGTCTGAGCACTGCAACCTAATAAACTGACCGCTATCAGCGATCGCCACCAGATTTTTGCATTTCTCTTCATATTTTTCTCCATATTCACTACCCACTATTAATTTTTTTATAGTATCAGGAATTTTAGTAAATGTTAATCATTCTTATTGTCATTAAACTTATATTTAATTTCAGCACTAAAATCTGACAAAAGTAATTGATTACTTACTCCCTTCCCACCATAGAAATATACACAGCTTAAATGGGGTTAAGGGGCAAAGCCCCTTCGTGGGGGGGGGCGCCCCCCACCCCCAAAAAAAAAAAACATTTTCTGGGTAGGGGGGAAAAAAAAAATAAAATTTAATGCAAGCATGTTTATTTTAT
>JBBQHY010000235.1:0-4397 GCA_038324415.1 Pseudanabaenales cyanobacterium
TCTAGCTTCTGCAAGCCCCACTTTTGAGTCAAAGTTAACAAAACTTGATCCTGTACGCGGTGGAAAATATCAATGTCTCCTGCTCCACGGTTGAGAATAGTAAACCAGATTGTACCCCGATCGCGAGTTTGAAAAATTCCACTTAAACTACTGACATCTGAGAGCGTTCCTGTTTTAGCGATCGTGCCCAGGGGTAAATTGCGATCTTTGATAGTGCCACATCGACATTCCCTTGAAGGAAATAAATCTGCTAAAGATAAGCCCTGAGCCTGAGCTAGATTTTGGATAGCTATCAGCATCGACACATTTGCCCTTGGGGAAATTTGATTTTGTTGTCCCAAGCCTGAGCCATTAATTAAGCGAATCTCACTTGCTAGTCCTATAGTAGCTCCGACCTTTTGCGCGATCGCCCTCCCACCACCTAGAGAGCTTGCTAAGATCTCTGCCATATCGTTATTGCTAAAGGTATTCATGCGCTTGAGAATTTGCCACATCGGCAAGGATGAATGCTCTATTAAAATTGTGGTTGGAGTTGAAATACTAGGAATATAAAGGGATTTTCCTCTGATCGTGACTTGAGGTTTAGGTAAGTCTTCACTAATCGATTTGTAAGCTTTGGTAATTTCTGATGTCCATGTTTTGGCGTTAATTCCTCTCCGCAGATAGCCTGTAGTTAATTTGGGACTAGATTCAAAGTTCATGTAAAAGCCTTTGGTGACGATTAAATTACCCTGAACTTGATTTATGCCTAGACGATTAAGGGCATTTCCTACTGCGATCGCCTCTTCCCACACAAAAAGCGGATCATTGCTACCGTAGATAATCAAATCACCTTGTAAGGTATTTCCCACAACTTTGCCAGTTGTAGCAATTTTAGTCACAAACTGATAATTAGTTCCCCATGTTTCGAGGGCAGCAAGGGTTGTGGCAATTTTGGTTAGAGAGGCAGCAGGGAGTGGTTTTGTGCCGTTATATTCTGCCAGCATGGTGCCGTTAGTTGTCTGAATCCAAACACCTTGACTGGCGACGTTATAGCCTGCCCTTTTTAAGCTTGAGAGTAAAGCTTTAACTGCAGAATCTGCATCTGGATCTTTAGTCGGGGTCTCTTGCGCCAAAATAATCGGACTAGAAAGCGATGAAAGTACGGAAATAGGAATTCTGATCGCTTCTTGCTTAATTTGAGATGACAGGGCGATCGCCCCCAATAAGCTCCACATAATTTCTATAGCCATAAATTCTGGGCTAATTATAGACTATCTAGAACTAGGAAAAGTTTACTAAAATCTCTGAAGAGTCCAAAAATTTTCGCAAAAAAAGGGAGTTGCTATACCCCCATTTAATACCTTATTAATTTAAATAATCTATATAAATCCAAATCAATCTATGACATGGCTTGAATTACATAGTCAAAATATGGCTGGGCAAGGGAGGCATCATCTTCGCTCATTAGTTCCAAGGAAGCAACCTTGAGACACCTTACAGAGTCAGCCATACCATTTACAGGCACACCCAAGGAGTTGTACATTTCCCGCACACCAATAATCCCAATCATCTCAATCGGGTCTTTATCTCCCGCCAAAACCCCATAGCTAATTAGACGCACATACCAACCATAGTCTCGTAGACATTGGGCACGTTGTCTTTGTCCAAAGGCATTACCACCGGGGGCAATGTAGTCTGGATGAAGCTTCCACAACTCAGCACTCGCTTTTTTAACAATTTTGCTTTCATTTTCTGCCAAAGTCGTAGCAACTCTAATACGTTGATCGCCTGTTTGCAAAAAGTTTTTGATATCTTGAAGCTCGTCTATAGAGGGATAGCGGAGTTCATCGTCGGCTTTAAGTAAAACTTGACTAACTACACTCATAAAATTTAATACTGGTAAAATTCAATAAAACTGGTCAAAGTATACCTATTAGTTTACAGACACTTGAGGTGTTGGTGTAGATGTTGCATTACAAATCTTCGCTATTTCGGGTTTTGGTAGGGTTATTGCTCGCCATTAATAAAACCTAAACTTTGATCTGAGGTAGTTACTCCCTTCCCACCATAGAAATATACACAGTTTAAATGGGGTTAAGGGGCAAAGTCCCTTCGTGGGGGCTCAGCCCCCACACCCCCAAAAGACTAATCATTGACTGGGAAGGGAGTATTATTATTCTAAATTCAGCGAAAGGCTAATAATTATTGTTAGTAAAGTTCACTAAACTACTCAACTAAAACTCTTAATTTATTCCCCTTTTTTATACATTTAAATCTTTAACAATGGCTTTTTTAGAAAATATTTTCTGACCTGAGAGGCTTTGAAAATAAAGAGTCCCTGTAATCAATAAAAATCCAAGATAGGCGATCGCTTGGAGTAGATAAAGTTGATCGGTATAGCCAAATAAAGCCCGTAAAACTAAGCCTGGGAACTGCTTTTGGGGTAATATCTCAGTTAAATTCCAAACTAAACCGCCAAGGATACAAGATTCAGATTTAAAACATAGAGATGGGTTCGATTGCGACAAAAGCTGAAAGGTAATATCAAAATAGCCCAAGGTGGAAATTACCAAGCCTGAAACGATCAAGAGTAGAAATACTCCCATCACTTTAAAGAAGAGTCCGATATTGATTTTGATGCCAAACTTAAATAAACCCACCCCGATCGCAATGCTAGTAATTAATCCAGCGATCGCCCCTAAAACTGGTAAAGTTCCTTCTTGAAACTTGGCAGAAATAAAAATTACAATCTCGAAGCCTTCCCGCAAAACCGCAAATAAAATTAGGCTAAATATGCCCCATCCAGATCTTTGATCTTGAGTCAAAGTTTGATTTAAGGAAGCCTCCACCTCGCCTTTCATATTTTTGCCCTGCTGTGCCATCCAAATTAGCATCCAAGTCAACATAGCGATCGCCATTAGGGTAAAAACTCCTTCCAGTAAAGGCTTGAAAATTGGTGATGTTTGGTCTGTAGCCTGAAGGATCAGGTTAAAAATTAATCCAACCAACCCACTAATGACAATTCCTACCGCAATTCCCGCATATACCCAAGAATTTAGGTGCGATCGCTGCATTTTTCGTAAATAAGCCATAACAATTCCCACAACTAGGGCAGCTTCTACGCCTTCACGCAGGGTGATGATAAAAGTTGGGATTACAGATTCCATATTAAAAATCAAATTAATAAAATATTAAAAAATAGAGAGTAAAGATTATTTTCCTTACCCTCAATATTCTATGTATTCTATTGAAAATTAATATTTAGACTTCGTAGGTAGCTTTACCTGTGAATTTAACAGAGATCGGATTAGGATTGTCGCCAATCTTACGACTGACACTACCTACAGCTACACGACCAGCATTAACTTTTTCAGGGAAAACGCCATCTTTAGGATGTAGATATACTTGATCGCCATTAGGAAATTCACGCCAAACTTTATAATTGCTGATTTTAAAAGTCCGTAATTGACGACCTAATGCTAGAGCTTGCTCCTTTTTGGCAAGGTATAACAGATTGTCACCTTGGTTCATAGTGGCGGCTCCACCAGTAGGCATTTCAAATACTTGCTCCTTGGGGCTATTCCAAGTAATCAAATACTTTTCTTCTAGATAGGCGGAAGCAAGTAATCCACCAGTACTACCACCCCAAATAGGAGTTTTACCTGAGGGCTTAGTGGTGGGTACACCTTGCACGGCAGGAGCATTGGGTAGTTCAGGTACGGTAATGTCCATCATTTCTTGAGGGACTTTAGTTTCTTGGGGTGTATCTTCGGGCATTTATTTTAATCTCCAAATTTATAGAAACTTTGTTTCTTATCTAAATGCAAACATATCACTAATGCCTACCCCCACTTCAATAGAACTAAATGATACTTTACTTATATCCTAAAAATTAGAGTCCTTAAAATTAAAGCCGTAGCCCCAGAATCGCCAAATCTCTCTCCACTCGATCTAATTCTGCTACTTTCGGTAATAATCCCCATTGTTCAAATCCAAAATGCTTGAAAAGTTTGAGGCTAAACTGATTGTGTCCAAAAATAAATCCCAATAGTGTCGATATGCCTAAATTGGGGCTAGCTTGAATAATATGAGCAAATAAAAGTTTACCTAAACCCTGATTTTGAAACTTAGGATCAATATATACACTAACCTCGGCAGTTTTATGGTACGCAACTCTGCCATAAAAGGGTTGTAAGCTGATCCAACCTAAAACTTGAGAATTTCCATTTTCTATGACCCAAATGGGATGGGTTTCAGAATTATGACTAAAAAACCAACTACGTTGGCTAAATACTGTGACTTTTTCTAGGTCGGCTGTTGCCATGCGATCGGGAATGGCGGCGTTGTATATTTCGACGATCGCTTCTAAATCATTTTCCTGAGCTTCTCGAATTTTAAGGTGCATTTTAAGTAAA
>JBBQHY010000236.1:0-4366 GCA_038324415.1 Pseudanabaenales cyanobacterium
TCAACGTCAGTCATGCCATATTTAGCAAAGAAACCTTTCTCTTTGGCTATAATCATTGGAGCAGCTTCGACGATCGGAATGTATCCTAACTTTGCTTTAGTTGTCTCTACATCACCACTGGCATTAGTTGTAACAGGAGCATTCGTTGTAGTTTCAGGTGTATTCCCTCCACATCCTTTTAATAGAATAGAAGTTGCCGCCCCAGTACCAGCGATCGCTAGAAATTTACGTCGAGAAAATTGATTTTGAAAATTTGTCATAATAGTTTCCCTAACATTTCTTCAAACTTATTGGCTTAATGCCAACAATAGTGAAGGATGTCATATTTGTATATTTAATTTAGTGAAAAACATCTGATTTATCATAAGCTTAAATCTATATAGATAAAAATCAATATTTCTTATATTTCGTATAGATTTTTATCTATGCCTAAATCTTTGCTAAAGAGAGTTCATAATCCTGAAATCAATTCTCGTAAACATATAATTCAGATAAAAGTTAATACCTTTATTTATGTGAAATCCTAAAGCATAGACCCTCTTTTATCATCAGTTTACTTATGCTTAACTACTGATGTTGCACATTTGAAAGATTGAAAGCGATTTGGGCATATACTAACTAAACAATGAGTTAGTCTCTATAAATCATCAAAATCATCCTTCTGTTGTGCAACGCCTTTTTTTTCCTAAAAGTCCTTTACCCTACTATTAGGTCAACAAAGTAACTATGCCAGTCGTTATGTCATAGTAGGCGGGCAATATCTTTAGCTTGCCTTCAGCAACCAACTTTGACAAGATGGAAGACTTTGTCAAGGTCTCAGCTTGAATTATTGCATTGGCTTTAATCGTTGCCTCAACATCATTAGGTACTTTTGCAATTCCCTCCTTTTTTAATTTTTCTTCTATCTGTTTGACGGCGGGTGTGAGAAAGGGAACGAGTGAGGGAATCTTACCCAAATCTTTTAAATCCACATTCGGTTCATCCAATCTCCCCATCGCTGCGACCACCGCACCACATGACCGATGTCCCATTACTAAAACTATTTTAGAACCCAGCACTAATGTCCCAAACTCAAGACTGCCAATAGTTTCAGGAGTAGAAATGTTCCCTGCGACACGACAGACAAAACAGTCGCCGATGCCTTGGTCGAATACAGTTTCAACTGGAACGCGCGAATCTGCACAACCTAGAAATGCCGCAAATGGGAACTGTTCGGCACCAGTTTGAATGACCCTTTCTCTGCCAGAGCGAGGATGGAATGTTTTGCCATCAACGAAACGCTGATTCCCATCCATCACGATCTTCAGGGCATCATCTGGGGTCATATCCTTCGCTGTAGGACGCTTAGCAATCTCTGGTGGAATTTCAGCTGTGGGGCAGTTAGCTACAGAGCTCGCGTCGGGAGCTGTGGCCGTTGAGGTGGTCGATGGAGTACAAGCAACTGACGCAGCGTAGGAAACTCCAGCAATTCCCATAGCTTTGATCAGATTACGACGACCAAGAAATCCTACAATACGATCCATGAAATATCTCCTAATGTTTTTTAAATTTGAGAAAAGTTTGTTTTAATATCAAGCCACATTAAAATCATTAAATCCTCTCTTTGACTGATTATCAAGTCAAATAAATCTATACCAACCATAAATAAAATACTATATGTTATGCATGAAGCATAGATAGAGCATAATGAAAAAGTGTTTAGATCTAGTAAATATTGTTGGTTGGAATGTCAAAAAAATGATGAGTCACATCAATTCCTAAAAAATAAGCTACAGATTACTACAGATATAGGAATAACTAAAAAAGAGAACCTAGCCCTGTGACCCTTATTGGTAAATATGTAGTCGTTGATTAGAGATTTGGTGTAATGGTTAGAGGGCAGGGTTGTGGGAAGTATTTCCCCTAGCGATCGTTTATCCTCTACCAATAAACCCTTCATCATTGATTAAAGTTATTTATTTTAGGGAATCAGGGTGGGGCGAATTTTTTGAATTTCCGAAGGTTCAATTGCTTCTGCCCCCACACCTCCTAATACCCCTAATCTTTACTGGGAAGAGAGTAAGACTTCTCAATGATGAAATTTATTAGAACGTTAAAGTAGTCCTAACTACACCTACTGTAGCCGTTGGGGCATTGGAAATACCTTCAGGATTAAACACAAAGAACACCCCAGGAGTCACAGAAATATTCTTACTTAGGCGAAAGTTAAAGAAAGCTTCCAATTGATAGGGGGTAGTAGTGGCATTATTGATACCAGCTTGGGTTCCACTCAAAGAACTACGATTAAGAGGCTGTCCAAACAGTAAGCCGAGGCGATTACCTTCTGCAAACATATCCTTAAAATTCAAGCCTACCATCCAACTACTAAATGTAGCTTGAGCATTTACACTATTCAAGCTCGTAAATAGAAAACTTCCTGTTGCTGTGAGATCGATCTTTGGACTGAATCCCCAGTTTAAAGTCAAACCTATCGTATTCAGATTAATCCGACTGCCAACAGGATTAACTGTATTTGGAATTGCAATAATATCTTGAGAACTTAAACCTGTACCCAAAATATTAATTTGGTGGCTGCTATAGGCATAGTTCAAAGCCACTGCTAAATTTTTAGCTGGAGTATAGGTCAACTGAGTTGAGAAAATATAACTGCCGCCAAATAATCCAGATCCGACCAAAGAGTTATTGCCAGAGTCTGAAGGAAGAGAAGCATTGATACTGCCATAAAGTGCGCGCAGATCAAATTGTTCAGAAGGTAGCCAAATAAAACCAAATGCTGAGGCAAGTCCAAAACCTGATGTTCCACCCGATACCCTTGTTGCCGCCGCCGCCGTGCCGAAACGAGAAATCGATCCTTGCGATTCATTAAAGAAAGGGGAAATCTGCGGAAAGGCATCAGTAACTTCAGCTTTTGTACCTGCAAAAGTTATGAAATTTTTGGCTAAGGGCTGAATGTACAGGAGCTTGTATAAATTGACACTGTTATTAGACGTTGAGATTAAGGTGTTGGAAACGTCAACAGGAAATTGGGTTTCGGTACCTAGTCGCACTGTACTACTGTTAAGCCCTGCTGGATCGTTATAGCCAAGAGCGGATTGCAAGCTTGAGGAACCCCCTATATTAGTTGCCTGTAATCCTGTAATTAATGTGCCACCATTGGGAAATGCTGTGGTGAGATTTAAGCGCACTCGATTGTTAAAAGTAATGTTGGTATTACTACTTCCTAATACGTTTGGGTTGGAACCAGTTGCCCCAGAAGCACTTAAAATCACCTCTCCCGATAGCTTTGTAGTTGTTGAGAACTGTTGAGCTTCAAGTCCGGCTGTTCGATTTTCTAATTTATCTACCTGACCTTTAAGTGCCGTTAACTCTGCGGCAAATTCAGTTTGGAAGCGAGCTATGGTTGCTAAATCATCTTTGCTAACTTTATCAGCTAGTCCCGATGACAATAACTCGTTAATCTTATCTAGGCAAGCATTGAGACCAGCTGCAAACTCATAGCGACTCAGCGCCCGACTGCCACGAAATGTACCATTAGGATATCCTGCGATACAACCGTAACGCTCTACTAGAGATTGAAGAGCAGTAAACGCCCAGTCTGTGGGTTGGACATCAGAAAATTGAGATACGCTGGTGACCTGAGCTAAGTTATTTTTAGTTATTTTATCTATAACATCTTGCGTATCTGCTATGGCGGGAGCCACAACTGCAAAACTGCTGATTACCAGAAATAGCCCTAACTTTTTAGTAAGAGCCCCAAGCTTATATATAGAAATTGGAAGATTTTTCATAGTTGTTTACTCAAACCTCCGTTTAAGAGTATTGTACCTGCCGCTGCTGCCCCAGTGACGGTGATGAACTTGCGGCGTGAAACCTGATCTTGAAAATTTGTCATAGTGTATGTGTGTCTCCTCTATTATCACTTCACTTTGATCGATAAAATCCTTCAAAAGTGAACGATAAATTATTTAGTAAATTAAGTTAATTAAAAACTGCTAACTAATCATAGGATTAAAGTGATATAGATAAAAATCGATATTTCTTATATTCTATATAGATTTTTATCTATGTTTGAATTTTTATAATAAAGCGAGTTTAAAATCCTGAAATCAATTCTCGTAAGTCGATAATTCAAATAAAAGTTAAAATATTTATTTAAAGGAAATCCTAAAAACCAAAACAGGACAGCGACCCATTTTTATTATCAGTTTATTTATGCTTACCTATTTACTGGAGTTTAGACTAAAATCTGATATTACCAGTCAAAAAAAGTGGTCAGCCATAGTAGACAGACCACTTAATGATGGAAGCTGATAATTGATAACCTATCAACTTCATCATGAACAGTTTGGAGAAAATCGAGAAATTT
>JBBQHY010000237.1:0-4345 GCA_038324415.1 Pseudanabaenales cyanobacterium
CCAAAGCGAGATCGGATAGCTTTAGATACATCTTGCGCTCTTCCAAACGTTGCTCTAGGCGTTGGATTTGCAGCTTCACGATTTGGCGCAGCTCGTCACGGCGCAGGGAATGGAAGATGATAATCTCATCAATCCGATTCAGAAATTCAGGACGAAAACTAGAACGCATTGCTTCCATAACGCGATCGCGCATCAATTCATACTTACTATCATCCCCACCAATATCCAAAATATATTGGGAACCGATGTTACTGGTCATAATAATAATGGCATTTTTGAAATCCACAGTCCGCCCTTGGGAATCTGTAACTCTCCCATCGTCAAGGATTTGCAGCATGATATTAAAGACATCGGGATGTGCCTTTTCAATTTCATCAAATAAAATAACAGCATAGGGACGGCGGCGAATGGCTTCGGTTAATTGTCCACCTTCGTCATAGCCCACATAGCCTGGAGGTGCGCCCACAAGACGAGAGATAGAATGCTTTTCCATATATTCGGACATATCGATTCGGATCATCGCCTCATCGGTATCAAACAGATAGTTCGCCAATGCCTTTGCTAGCTCGGTTTTACCTACACCCGTTGGCCCCAAAAAGATAAAGCTGGCGATCGGGCGATTGGGATCGGATAATCCTGCTCGCGATCGCTGAATGGCATCACTAACTGCCGCCACAGCCTGACTTTGCCCAATCACCCGTTCATGAAGTTCATCTTCTAGGAATAATAATTTTGCTTTTTCTGATTCCACCAGCTTCAAGACAGGAATCCCAGTCCATTTTGAAATAATTTCGGCAATGTCTTCTTCTGTGACTTCCTCCCTCAGCATGGGACGATACTCAGAAGTATGAGTTTCGTTTAATCTCTCTTCAGCTTTTTGGAGTTCTCTTTGAAGGTTGGTTAGCTTTCCATACTTTAACTCCGCAGCTTTATTTAGATCGTAATCTCGCTCTGCCTGCTGAATTTCCAGATTCACCCGATCTATCTCTTCCTTGCGTTGGCGGACATTGTCAATCACTTGCTTTTCTGACTGCCATTTCGCAGTTAAAGTTACTTGTTCCGCTTTGAGTTCAGCCAGTTCTTTGACTAATTTTTCTACTCTTTCTTTGGAATCTGCATCTGTTTCCTTTTTTAAAGATAGACGTTCCATTTCTAGTTGCAGAATCTTGCGATCGATCTCATCAAGTTCCTCTGGCTTGGAAGTGATTTCCATTTTGAGTTTGGCAGCGGCTTCGTCCATTAAATCGATCGCCTTATCGGGTAAAAAGCGATCGCTAATATAACGAGTGGACAAAGTGGCAGCAGCAATTAAGGCATTATCGGCGATTCTCACCCCATGATGAACTTCGTAGCGTTCCTTCAAGCCCCTTAAAATGGAAACAGTATCTTCTACACTGGGCTGGTCGACATAGACCTGTTGAAATCTACGTTCTAGGGCGGCATCCTTTTCAATATATTTACGATATTCATCCAAGGTTGTGGCACCAATACACCGCAGTTCTCCCCTTGCCAACATTGGTTTTAGGAGATTACTAGCATCCATTGCACCCTGGGTTGCACCCGCCCCAACCACCGTATGAATTTCATCTATAAATAGAACAATTTGCCCTTGGGATTCAGTGACTTCCTTTAGTACTGCCTTTAATCTTTCTTCAAACTCGCCTCTATACTTCGCTCCCGCAATCAAAGCTCCCATGTCTAGGGCAATGAGCTTCCGATCGCGTAATGATTCTGGAACATCTCCACTTAAAATTCTCTGTGCCAATCCCTCGGCGATCGCAGTTTTCCCAACGCCTGGTTCTCCAATTAAAACTGGATTATTTTTAGTTCTTCTTGATAAAATTTGAATGGTGCGGCGAATCTCTTCATCTCGACCAATCACTGGGTCAAGTTTGCCTTGACGTGCCCACTCGGTCAGGTCTCTACCGTATTTAGTTAAGGCTTCGTATTTATTCTCTGGAGTTTGATCCGTCACTTTGTTATTTCCACGAATTTGCTCCACAATTTTCAGAAGTTTGGCTTCGTCCAAACTAAATTCTTGCAGTAAACTCTTCCCAAAGCGATCGTCTTTGGCAAATGCTAGAACCAAATGCTCAATGGAAATGAAGTCATCCCCTAGAGATTTTCGAGACTGATCGGCTCGATCCAAAAGGCTATCCATACTCCGACCTAAATATCCAGATGCATTTCCGCCAGATACTTTCGGCTGCCTATTGATAAATTCTTCCGTGCGATCGCGGAGTTTTTGCACATTCACATTCGCCTTATTAAAAATACTCGCTGCTAGACCTTCCTCTTCGAGTAAAGATTTCATTAAATGTTCACTTTCAATCTGTTGCTGTTGAGCAGCTTTGGACATTTCTGGAGTCCGCACGATCGCCTCCCAAGCTTTCTCTGTAAATTGATTTTGAGTAGGTTGCATAGTGGTAAAGGCTTATTTATACATTTTGAATTGCCATGATTCTATATTCATTCTATTAATATTAGAGATCGGCTTTACATTAGGGATCGGTGCGCTTTACCGTACAAACTTTAGCTTAATTAGATACTTACACCTGTTATTCTTTTTCTGGCTTTTGAGATCTTCATGTCTTGATTATGAGCGATTGCACCCGATCCAGCAACTTAACCTTTTGGCTGAGCTAAAGATAACGAAATTAATTGCCCTAGTCGAAGAAATACCTTTAATGACTCTGAACGTTTGAGTAAACTTATTGCTTCACTATCTATTACTCTATGTTTGGCGATGGTTACTGGAATTTAGTTAGATGTTCTTAATCCTATCAAAATTAAGAAACATGGTTTTCCTGCTAAGAGTCTTGTTTTTGGTGGCGATCTCTAAATTTATATAATGCCTTCCTTAATCCCGATCGCAATCAAAATGCTTAGCTTTCTAGTGGAATTTTTTATGAGACAGGAATAATTAATATCCCTAACGGTTATTGGAGATATGAATCATGAACCCTAACTTGTAAACGATGACAAAAATGGAACTTAATGCTTATTTACTTCAAAATTGTGATGTTTTAGAGGCTTTCCAATATTTGATTGATAAAATTAAATCTGAATCAGAACGGGATTTTCATACACATGAAGAAGCTTCTAATTTATCTGAGTTCTTAAGCGATCGTAATTATGAGAAGTCAGTCTCTTAGGATTACACCAAAATCTACCCCGCTTATTTATTGGGAATGCCTGAAATCTTTATCTGTATGGTTGTCTATAAATTTATTCTAGCTCTTCTTTTTTGCAATACTATCTGAATGATTGTTCACACATATCCAAATAGTCTTCGGAAACTATTGATATGAGGTCTCTTTTCTAACATCCTGTTAACTTTTTTGCTGCATGTTTGATTGTTGCCAATGCTTCTTCAGTTAAAATTTGATTTAGTATGACGTAATCTTTAGTTTTGCCCAATCATAATATTATTACTCCCTTCCCACCATAGAAATATACACAGTTTAAATGGGATTAAGGGGCAAAGCCCCTTCGTGGGAGCGCATCCCATACACCCCCAAAAGACTAATCTTTGACTTTGAAGGGAGTAGGTACCATATTTCTATTCGCATCTCTTAGATACTGTACTAATTTTCGAATTCCTTAATGAAGTCTTAACTTAGGATGTTCAAACATATACTAGGGTTTATACATGAATCAAGTATTAACCTTAAAAAATCTTGAATTTAATCCCCAAGCCCTTTCATTGTCGTCTTCATGATAGCTACAACCAATCCCATCCATGATTTTCTTGCAAGTCTACCAGAATTAATAATAGTTAATCCCCTGACCCTAAAAGAACTGGAGGAAAGACTTCAACCCCTACGCTATCGAATGGGGCAGGTAATTTTGCGTAGAGAAACCATGCCCGGACAGGTTTTATTTTTAATGGCAGGACAAGTGAGATTACTGGGACAAGTCCCAAAGGTAACAACACCATCAACAGTGACAATTCTTAAACCTGGTGCAGTAGTAGGATGGCTAAGCTTAATTCGTAATGTACCATGTGAAACCGTAATCGCATCGGTCGAGAGTACCCTTTTGGCACTAGACGCTTCGGATTTTTTACAGTTTTGCGATCGCGATCCTGCGTTTAAAGCTGCTTTTATTAATCAGGTGGGAGCGATTGAGGTATTTGATCTATTGGCAGCAGAAATGGAACGGCGGGCGCAGACTCCTGCCAACTTAGCAAAATTAGCCCATGAAGCCCTGCTAGAAGCGGTGGTAATGACTTTAGATTCAGGAACAGTACCTCTAGCTCAACTTGATCCTGATTTTATATGGCTAGTCAGTGGTGGTAATGATTCTACTAGATCCGTTAGTAGTCGGATCGAACTAAGCATGG
>JBBQHY010000238.1:0-4328 GCA_038324415.1 Pseudanabaenales cyanobacterium
CCCACACCCCCAAAAGACTAATCTTTGACTGGGAAGGGAGTACCTAGTATTTCTTAGCGGTGCAGGAAACTTTTTGTTTCAAATAAGATGACTAGAAGCATTCCAATAATATAGTTTAATAAATATGCTGATCAGAAAATATTCGCAAGTGTCTTCAAACCACCCACAAAGATAAACCTGACACTGCGCTGACTCCAATTTTTTTGCAAAGACTCTTGTGTTTCACCTTTTAAATTTTTCTGATTTGCGAAGTAGCGATCGCCTATTCCCATAAATCAACGTTGAGCATGGAGTCAATATCACCGCTAAATTGCCACGTATCGGGAAACTGGTAGTTTGGTTAATCAATGCGAATATCCTTAATCGCATCAGTAATAGCCTCATTAAAAGAGTCAATCCATATATTTTTTAGGCTAAGGGACTGCTTCAGGAGAGATTTAAGCTGTCGGCGTTGCTCTCTAATAGTGCATTGCCAGCCATTAAATTCTTGAGGCATATCGAGATATATCTGTTTGAGTAAATGCCCAAGTAAAGTGTATAAGCAGCTTTCTAACTCCCGTTTATCTCTACCAGCCAAACCCTCAAGCTCCTCTATTAAATTTTCAATATCAAGATTGTCAAGATCCCTAGCTTTTAACTTGGTGATCGTGTCCTCAACCCATAGATTCAGGGCACGCTCATATAGATTCGTTTGAGGAGAAATTAGTATTACCATTTTGTTCTTACTCCGTCAAAACTTATAGCCTAAATCTCGAAACTTAGTCCAATCATTGGCAAAGCGCTGCATTTTCAAGGTGCAAAGGGGCTAAAATCCGCAGGATAAATGATTTAACTATATTTTCTTTAATGAAATCTATACTAGCAATTGCTGTGAACTAGAAGCCATCCTTTAATCTGAAATTTTAATCTAAAATAATGCCAAATCCATTTCTTACCCTTAACTACGAGCCTATCCTAGAAAATTTAGGAGATGAATATTTTGATGTAGTCACAGCCGCCAAATTTCCCACATACATCCTACATTGGCGCAATGATCGAGTTTTATTGGAGTTAGGTTTAGACCCAAATCAGGTTTCCGATCAAGATTTTATTGAAGCCTTTGGTACCTTTGCCTCAATTAGACCACTGTTGGCGCTGCGTTATCACGGCTATCAGTTTGGGCAATATAATCCCAATCTTGGCGATGGTAGGGGATTTTTATATGGACAAGTGCGTGGTACGAATGGTGAACTTTTCGACTTTGGCACCAAAGGCTCAGGTCGAACTCCATATTCTCGTAGTGCCGATGGCAAGTTAACGCTCAAGGGCGGGGTCAGAGAGGTATTAGCAGCAGAGGCTTTACAGCGATTAGGAGTCAAAACTTCCAGATGCTTAAGCCTAATTGAAACGGGAGAAAATTTATATCGAGGAGATGAGCCTTCGCCCACAAGATCCTCGGTAATGGTGAGATTTAGCCGATCGCATATTCGATTTGGGACTTTTGAACGACTCCACAATTTGAATCGGGGTGACTTAATTCGTAAGCTCTTAAATCATGTGGTTGAAATCTATTATCCCCATCTTGCCGAACTTAATCAACCTGAACGAGATGCAACATTCTATGCCGAATTAGTAGAAAATGTGGCAAAACTTACAGCGCAATGGATGATGGCAGGATTTTGTCATGGGGTATTAAATACCGATAATATGTCAATTACAGGAGAAAGTTTTGATTATGGGCCTTATGCTTTTATTCCCACATATAATCCCCAATTTACGGCTGCTTACTTTGATTACTATCGTCGCTATGCCTACGCTAATCAACCTGCTGTCTGTTATTGGAATTTGGAAATGTTGCAATATCCGCTTAAAATGGTGATGCCACAGGCTGATTTAGATTTGGGATTAGCAAAATTTAAAGATTTTTATCGCCAAGAATATACTCTGAAAATGTCTCTGCGTCTGGGATTAGAAGTTTCTATGCCGACTGCGGTCGCTCCCATTGAGCTAGAAGAGTTAATCAGTTTAACCCTGCAATTTTTAGCCGAAACTCAAATGGGCTACCACGACTTTTTTATTAGCCTCAAAACCAGCTTTAATCTTAATTGGCGTGAAGATTATCAAAATATAAGCTTAGGAATCGAGGAAAATTTGACCACCGATCAATCTGATATTCTGCAAAAATGGCGATCGCTCTACCATCACCTCTTAACTCAAATGCCTAATCAGCAAATGTCGGAAGTCAGTAAAAAGTTGCAAGATTATAATCCCAGTAAGTTTTTGTTGCGCCCTGAAATTGAAGCGGTTTGGGAAAAAATTACCCTAGATGACGATTGGCAGCCATTTTATCAATTAATCAAGGAAATTCAAGCTTAAGCTAGTTGGGAATTAAAAATGCTTATATTACCTTCTGACCACTGCGGAAATAATTGTGGTGAGGGTTGCTGTTGCCAGTAAACCAAAGGCTAAATTAACTACCCACTGGGAAGCCTGTTGGTAGGCACTAAATCTAATCTCCAGAAATTTAGACTCATCCCGTAGCTCCTTAACTGAATTTACAACTTTATCTAATTTTTCATCTGTCAACTTCATCGACTCAGAATTCTCTCTAATCGACTCAGAATTTTCTCTGATTGAATCGGCTAGTTTATCTAGCATTTCGTCTGTCCATCTCGTCGCTGTCATTTGAGATTTCCCCTTTTTTTAACTTAGCTTTATTAACTATTATCCGATACAACTAAATTACTTAATGAGGTAAAAAATTAACTTAGGATTCCCAATTTTAGTACAGCTTTATTAAATGATAAGCCTAGGGAGCTTCTGGCAATTAACGACCTAGGCTGAATGAATTTTACTTAGTTTTTCTGGATTTCAAGAATCGCTTACCTGCCCATAAACCACCTAGGACTCCTACCCCAAGCACAGGACTAAACTCAAAGGGAACGGGAGTAACAGGAGTAATATCAAAGTTGCTAATAGTCACATTAGCTGCTCCGTCTCTATTATCATTTGTGGCAATCCGAAAGCCGAAGGTTGCTCCAGTTAAGAGACTGGTACTAAAACTTCCCGACTGTGTGCTGCCGCCGAAGTTATTAGATAATTGAGTGTCACCATTTAGCAAGAACAGAAAAGGATCAAATTCAGGACCAAATCCGTCAAGAGTCGAATAATTCCAGTTAAAGCTAAGAGTTCCGCCCGCCACCGCAGCAATGGTATAGTTGGTTATTCCAGAACTCGGACCTCCACTCTCGATATTTCCCCCAGTCAAGGTAATTGAAGTTGGAGCAGCAGTTGTGTTTACATTGCCATTGGCATTGCTATTCAGAAATGTCCAGTTGCCTGGCGCATAATCACCCGAAAAACCTGGTAAGGCAGAAGCAGGATTAGAAAGAGCTAGAGAGCTTGCTAGGAGAGCAATTGCCCCCCATTTTTTGCAGACTTGTGTTTGACATAATTAAAAAATATGTTTGGGTTTCGCCAGATAAATTATCTTTGATTTCCCAATTTTTGTACAGCTTTTTCTTATCTACATCCTCTAACAAAGTGATAAGCCTAGGGAGCTTCTGGCAATTAATGACCTAGGCTGAATGAATTTTACTTAGTTTTTCTGGATTTCAAGAATCGCTTACCTGCCCATAAACTACCCAAAATAGCCACACCAGCTACAGGGTTAAACTCAAAGGGTACAGGCGTGGCATTAGAAATATCAAAGTTGCTAATAGTCACAAAACCAGGTCCAGCCACATTATCAGTTGTGCGAATGCGAAAGCCGAAGGTATCTCCAGTTAAGAGAATGCTAATAAAACTCCCTGACTGAGTTTGGACACCTCCAGGATCAGTTAAGGTTGTATCGATGCCATTTAGCAAGAACTCAAATGGATCCGTAAAAGGTCCATCTTGAGTCGTATAATTCCAGTCAAAGCTAAGGGTTCCGTCCGCTACCGCAGCAATGGTATAGTCGGTTGTCCCAGATTCAAAACTCCCATTATCTCCCCCAGTCAAGGTAATTGAAGTTGGGGCATTAGTCTCGTCTACAGACCCATTGGCATTGGTATCCAGAAATGTCCAGTTGACTGGCGCATAATCACCCGAAAAACCTGGTAAGGCAGAAGCAGGATTAGAAAGAGCTAGAGAGCTTGCTAGGAGAGCAATTACCCCCCCCCATTTTTTGCAGACTTGTGTTTGACATAATTAAAAAATATGTTTGGGTTTGGATAGAAAGATTATCTTGGATTTCCCAATTTTTGTACAGCTTCCTTAATAAAAGATTTAATAAATTCATCACGACGGTTTAGGGCAAATTGGCGTTCTACAACCTCGCTAATCCCACCATCACCCCAATTTTGATT
>JBBQHY010000239.1:0-4323 GCA_038324415.1 Pseudanabaenales cyanobacterium
ACACCCGACGGATGGTGCTGTAGGACGGTAATTCGTTTTTGGTAGGACAAAATATAGCTAAGAGGTCTTCTTTATAACTATGCAGCCAATCACTGATAGATATAAACCCTCGACAGCCTGCACTAATGGCTAAGGTAAAGAATGCTAAACACAGTGCCTGATCATGGCGAAGACCTTCTCTACGACGAGTATCGGGTAAGTCTCTAAATGCTTCTACGATGGCTATAGTATTAATGGTGGGTGATGCCTTAATGAGACTGCTCACTTACTTTAGAGGGTTTTGCCCTCCACTGATTAGAATGAAATAACCCTGCCTTTCTTCACCTCTAACTATTCTTATAATTACCCATAATCTTAATGTAATCGAGCAAGCTGACTATACCTATAAACTTCAAAATGGCAGCTTAGAAATCACCTAAGCGATCGCAATTAAATTATTTAATTCTTTCTTAATGGAGGTTCTCCAGCATACTTCTTAAATTCATTAAAGTTCCAAGGCTTTAAAATATTTCCTTCTTTACGGCTCATATTAATATTAGTTTTTAGTATTCTTAAAAATCCTGAATAGTCTAAGTTATTATAATTTAGCGTCATATTAGAATCATGCTTGCGATAGAAAAGAGTAACTTTATCTAATACTAGTTTCTTAATATTATGCTTCCAAGCTCTAAAAAACCATTCCACATCTTCAGCATGATCGAGACTTTCATTAAATTCTCCCACTCTATCAAATACAGCCCTACGATAAATAGCACTACCCAAATTAATAAATTGGTAAGGTTCTGAAGACATTACAAATATTAATTCATCTTGGTTAAACTGCATTTCCTGAATTAAGCCTTGTACAATATCAACTGAAGGATTCATAGCCAGGGCTTGAAGTTGAGTTTTCAAAGAATCATCTGTCCATAAATCATCCGCATCTAGAAATGCAATAACATCTCCTCCTGCCATATTAATACCCAGATTACGAGCAGCAGAAACTCCAGCATGAACTTGATATTTATAATGAATATTTCCTTGGATTTGAGCTACAATTTCCGCAGTTTGATCAGTAGAACCATCATCAATAATGATAATTTCTAGATTTTGATAATTCTGATTTTGGATATTGTGAATCGCTTCTACTAAAAACTTTTCGCCGTTATAAACAGGGATAATTACACTGACAGAAAAATCTAAATTTCTTACCATTATATTTTATAAAAACTAAGTCTAAAAATCTTGATAAAAATCCCAACTACGGATATCTTCACCTTCTTTTCTAAATGCTAGGCATTGGCTTTGAAGAATTACTTCAGAGTTATTCACAAATTGCATCATCTTAGGATCGATTTTAATAATTTCAAAATTACTTTAGGAATTTGTTTAATATCCGTACCAAGCTCAAGTACATAACAGTCTAATTGCTTAATTAATTTAGATATAGTTTGTAATGTATGTTGATTAGTACCAGATAGCTGAAACATTGTACTAGGAGCGATCGCTTTTAATGCCATCATGCTCGAAGACTTTCTTAGGGTAGTTTCTAATTTTCCTGTAATTTGTGAAATTAAAATGGCACGGAGCGGAAAACCTTTAACAACCTGACTCGGATAATACTTTTGCAAAAAAATCATCGCTTTTTCTTGATCTAGGCGATCGCTATTACTAATTAAATTTGCTAAATGGGGAAATCGTTCTAAATCTGCTATCCCTTTCAATTTGGCAGTGTTATAAATACTATAAACATAGGGCATTGGATCGTTAGTAATCAGACAATAGTCATCACTTGCGTATGTAAGTTCTGAATCTATACAAGCCAAGGCAGTCGTAGATTTTCCAGAGCCACCTTTCCCCACTAACAGTACGCCCCCAGACTCAATGCCTACAGCCCCTGCATGAACATATTGCAAATTTTTTTTACTTGTCCACCAGTTTAAGATAGCTTGCAAAGGTGAACCTCTCTCCCAGTATGGGATTTGCTCAATATCTTCGATCCAAAATAAGGCAATATTTCTTTTCTGGTCTAATAAACTTAAAATATTTGAACCCAGTTGAAACGCACCCCGAATGCGATCGCCTTGCAAAGACTTAATTTCTTTATAAGGATCGAGTAAATCCCACCACTTTAATTTAACTAACTCAATTAGGTTCGCAGCCAACATGGGCATAGTCCGATCCCAGATACAAATCGTTAAAGCTGGAGTGTCAGTGGGAATAGTAGCAAGATGTTCTAGGGCGGGAGTAAATTCAGAAATTAAGCGATCGCCTGCAAATTTTAGACAGATAGTATGACCACCCACATTATAAAACCGACTAATTGATTCTAGGGCTTGTTCTGCTCTCTTGAAACCCGTATACGCCACTTGAAAATAAGCAATAGCATCCATCTCGCCAGAATTTAGTAGCATAGTTCACTTAGACTGAATCAGAGACTTGGTTAGAATTTTGATCGGAAGGTTGAGAGGGCCATCCTGTTTCATCTACTTCATGGACTGGGTCTAATAATAATAGCGATTCCATATCTGTATATTTTTGTAGTGTCGGCAACTCAAAAGCTAATTTATGTGTAGGAGTACTATGAGCAATTTGGTTAGTCATACCTGATTGAGTTTCTGTAGAAATTACAATTGCTTCACTTTGCAAATGTTCTAAAAACTTATAAACTCCAATTTCAATATCCTTAGAACTTGCCTCAAAATTAGTATTTAAGTACTTTAAAATTTCTGCAACCGTAAATCCTGCAATTGCTTTTTCCCAAATTATCGTCCCAACATTTTGAATACTGTAATAAAATCCAGATTCCAAATTAATAATTACTACTTCGCCATCAATTGTTTCATGAACAATTTTGGGGCTACTTATTTTAAAGCTTAATAGTGACAAATTTTTATTCCTCTAATAAAAAATATAAGCTCAAAAATATAAGCGCTTTTATCCACACTAAATATATACTTATACATTATAAAATGCTTAGTTCATTAATATTTAGTTAATAATGGCACTCAAACAAGAGCGAAAAATTGAAGGTGGTTGTTATCCAATTCCAGCTCAACAGTTACTTCTCAAAGCAGCCTTGTTAAAAGATGATCGAGCGATCGCCGCATGGAAACAATGGCAATTAAATCGAGATCTGGAAGATTTAGACCTTGGTTCCTATCGCCTATTACCGCTTCTGTATCAAAACCTAACTCTCCATGACATTAAACATCCATTCCTAGCCAAAATGAAGGGAGTTTATCGTTACACATGGTCACAAAATCAAGTACTTTTAGCCCAACTAAGCATAGTTTTGGATACTTTTAGTCAAGCTGGAATCAAAACTATGATACTCAAAGGTGCAGCCTTAGTTAATCTTTACTATAAAAACTATGGATTGCGTCCTATGTCAGACTTTGATGTTTTTGTACGCAAATCTGATCTACCCGAAGTCATTAAAATCTTAAATCAACAAAACTGGTTTTTAGAAGATGGAACTTTGGCCGTTTTACCAGATGTCTCAACTGCCCATGCTTATATGTTTAAGAATAAATCAGGCCAGCAATTGGATTTACATTGGCATCTCATGTACGAATCTTTGCGTTATCAAGACTATGAAGATATTTGGGAGAAATCAATCCCCATTCAAGTTCAAAATTCCAATACTTTAGCCCTAAATCCGACCGATCAGCTCTTTCATGTCTGTGTGCATGGTGCAGTCTGGAATATAGTTCCTCCTATACGTTGGGTAGCTGATGCCATGACTATACTTGAGACTCAACCTGAAATTGACTGGGAGCGATTAGGACACCTATCCCAGCACTATAGATTGGTTTTACCTTTGCAAGATACCATTCTTTTTTTACGGAATGTGATGGATGTATCAATTCCTCAATTATTTTTAGATAATCTTAAATCCTTACCAATCAGCTTGAGTACTAAAGTTGAATATGCGAAAAGAATCAGCCCTAATAGTAAAGATAACTATTTTCTAACCCAAAGTCCGCTGAATATATTAAAAATTTACTTTGTCAATATTAATCGTGATTATCAAAATCATGTCAAACAAAATGCAGATGGTGCTGATTTTCTAAAATTTTTACTAAGTAGATGGCAAGTAGAAAATCTTTGGGAATTACCCTTTCATACAAGTTTTAAGGCAGTGCGAATGCTCAGAAGAATACTCTACAGTTTATGGGTCAGAGTTGATCGGTAAAAATTGTAACTGGAGTTTAGACTAAAAACTGTTATTACCAGTCAAGAAAAGTGGTCAGCCATAGTAGACAGACCACTTAATGATGGAAGCTGATAATTGATAACCTATCAACTTCATCATGAACAGTTTGGAGAAAATCGAGAAAT
>JBBQHY010000240.1:0-4320 GCA_038324415.1 Pseudanabaenales cyanobacterium
TGGGTTGAGAGATGTAAAATTCTAGTAAAAAACTATGAGAGAACTCTATTAAATGCAGTAGCAAAATTAAACCTATGCTTTGTAAGGCTTATGCTTATTAGACTTGCTGAAAATGAATAGATACCAAATGAGCTCTATAGCACTCTTGGTAGTGCCCTAGAGCAAGTATCAGGTAATCTCACCTTTGCCAGTAACATCACACCCACAAGCTCGGATCTTTTTCAATTTAGAACTGGCTTATATCGGCGCACCGTGCAGTTTGTGGGGTCAGAAATTGGAGATGTGGTTCAAGGGGATACTTCAATCTCCGTGGCTCAAGTTTCAGTGGATACTTTTGGTCCCTTAACCTTTATTGGTTCGCAAATTCCCCGTAGTCAAACTCTGATTCCTACCAATGAGTCTTTTGCTTCTGAAGTAGTTCTGACTGCTCCTAATGGTCAGCAATTTGTCCAAAGTATTAATTCTAGCGATCCAGATTTAGTGGCTATTCCGATTGGGATTAACCGCACCAAGTTAGCTTTTGATCGCATCGAATTAACCCGAACCGATCGCCAAAGTAGTAAATTTTTCACCTCTTTTGGCTATGTGTCCTCGCCCTCGGTGGAGTTGAGTTGGAATGGTTCTAGTGATATTTATAACTATGGTTTTAGTACGGGTTTATGGTTAAATACGGCAGCCAACACCGCAGGTAATGTGAGCGACAATACTCTTGGCACTTCAGAACCCACGCTTGGACTCTATGCCACCGCTTTTTTTACGCTTAGTTCATCTTTCACAGAGCGAGATGAAAAGGAGATCCCGATCGCAGTTACAACCATCTCACCCCTAATTAGAATTGCTTGGAACAGTTCCCCAAATTCTAATAATTCATCCACTGCAAGTTTATCTACAACATTTTCTCGACAGGTTTCAGGTTTAAGTTTTTCCCTAACTCCGGGTGTCACCATTGCCGATGAAAGCACGAGGATTAGAACAGTTAGTTTTATTCAGGGCAGCATAGATTTTGGAGGAGGACTTAGATTTCGATCTAGCTTAGAATTAGATCAAAATACCTTTTGGAGTTTTGAAGGGACGCAGAGACTAGACCCAAGCTTTACCGTAGGAGCATTTATTAAAAACTTTAGGGAGCTTACGCAAGGAGTTGATACCCGTGAAACAGCATCTAACTATGGGCTTAGTCTGCGCTATCAAGTTCCTGCCAGTCCCGCATCAATTGAAACTCAACTTGGAATATCCGATGGTAATATTGAGGTGAGGATTAAAGGAAATATTCGTTTTCAAATATAGCAATGTCTCAATCTGAAATTAATCCCGCCTCTTACATCGATCATGCCCTACTCGATCCCACCGCTACCCCAGAGCAAATTGATCAAGCCTGTGATGAAAGCGATCGCTTCGGTTTTGCCAGTGTGTGTGTCTATCCCTGCTATGTCAAGCGAGCAGCCGAGCAGTTAACTAAAAAACGAGTTCTTGTTTCAACCGTTATCGGATTTCCCAGTGGAGCCAGTACCCCAGCGACTAAACTTTATGAGGCGCAAGAAGCCGTAGAAAATGGAGCTCAAGAGTTAGATGTAATGCTTAATCTGGGTTTGATTAAAACTGGACATGAGAATGCTTTATTAGCAGAAATTGCCCAAATTTGTGAAATTACCAAAGTTCCCGTCAAGGCAATTTTGGAAATGAATTTATTAACCCAAGATGAACAAGTCTTTGCCGCAGAAGTCTGTATGGAAGCAGGTGTCATGTTTTTAAAAACTTCTACAGGCTGGGCAGGCGGGGCAACCATAGACCAAGTAGAACTATTAAAATCCATTAGTCGGGGTAGGGTTGGGATCAAAGCCTCTGGTGGAATTCGGACTTTGGAACAGGCGATCGCCATGATTAATGCTGGGGCAACCCGATTAGGCACCTCAAGAGGTGTAGAAATTATGGCAGAATTAAAAGGTATTTGATTGTTAGCAAGTTCATTCTAAATTTATGACTAATGCGCCTGATGAAACTAATGTATCCGATAACCAAGATCAAAAGGTAAAGGAAATTCCTAAAATTATTCATTCTGCTGTCAAGCAAAAGTTAGACATAGTAAAAACCTCTGTCCAGCAAAAGTATCACCAAGTTTTAGATAAGGCGACCGAAGCGGTTGATCATTTGGATACATGGGCAGTTGATCGGGTTAATGAAAATCTGGATAAAGTTGTGGAAAGTGTCGATCAGAAACGCCAAGAAACTCAGGCAACCCTGCAAAAAGGTGTAAAGCAAACTCAAACTACAATTCAAAATCAAGCAAAAAATACGGGCGATCGTCTTAAAAATGCTGCTAAGTCAGTATGGCAAAAGTTCAAAAGTTAAAATGCTCAATTTTTCCAATCATCATTCCTTAAAACGAAAATTTCAGGCGATTTTAACGATTTTGGTATCTGCCCAAGAACCTAAGCAAACCGAAGCCTTAACCAAATTTGTTGATGATTTAATTAGTGGAAATTTCTATGAACCGCAAGCATTCCCAAATTCACAAATCCAAGCAATTCTTATAGGACTTTACAATCATCAAGACTTATCTAATTTAGTTGAGTATTTACCAGAACCCGAATATTTAACAATTGCTTTAGCGATCGCCCTCTGTTGTCGTGGAGAATTACAACCCCGAACTCTAGTTAATAAACTTGGTAGTTATCTCAAAGATCATCCCAGTTTTTGTTCTCAATTAAATTTAGCCAACTCCTTAGCGGAAATAGGATCGAGTAGAGCGATCGCCCGATCTATAATTTCTCAAGATTCTTTGGAATTTGGACTCTATTGTTTTCTTAGCACTCCTTACACTTGGAATTTAGTAAATCAAGGATTGGGACATTATCAAATTTCGATCTCAGCGATCGCTGCGGCGTATTTAGGTCATATTCCCGATGTACCTATGCAGCACTTAGAATTAGCAACTAATCTGAGCGACCGCTTATTATCAGCTTGGGCAGGAGTTTGTGATTTGAGCAATATTCCCATTAATTTCTATCCATCGCTCAAATATCCTGCGATCATATCTTTGGGGGCATAATTATTCAAAACAAAAGAGAGAAAACGTGACAGCGATCGCCGTAATTGACTATGACATTGGCAACCTTCATTCTGCTTGTAAGGGGCTAGAACAGGCTGGAGCAAAAACCATCATCACTTCCGATCCCCAAGTAATTGCCGCCTCCGATGGTGTAGTTCTGCCGGGAGTTGGAGCCTTTGACCACTGTATGCAGAAATTACGAGAACATAAATTAGAAGAAATTGTTAAAGTTGCGATCGCCTCTGGTCAGCCATTTTTGGGGATTTGTGTGGGGATGCAAATTCTATTTGAAGGTAGTGAAGAAGGAAAAGAAGAGGGTTTAGGCATAATCTCAGGCATGGTCAAGAAATTTAAAACCGAACCCCAAATTACCATTCCCCATATGGGTTGGAACCAATTAGAGATTACCCAAACTCAATGCCCGCTTTGGCACAAACTCCCAGAAAATCCTTGGATGTATTTTGTCCATTCTTATTTTGCTGTTCCCACCGATCCTTCAGTAATTGCCGCCTATACAATCCATGGCTCGCAAAAAGCTACAGCAGCGATCGCAGTTAAGAACCTAATGGCAGTGCAGTTCCACCCTGAAAAATCCTCAGAACATGGGATTAAAGTATTGGCTAACTTTGTTAATTTTGTCAGTCAGCACTAAGTGACGTGAGTTCGGGATAACAAAACCTGAAAATCTTATCTCTATCAAAAACCTCCTGATATGCATACCTTAGTCCGTGGTTTCCAACGCTTTGAGTCTATCTTCATCGGATGGAAAAACGCTTTAATTTCTGACCTTTTCTAAGTTGTACCAAAAAAGAATCTAGATCAAAAATCGCAATCCCACATAAATAGCACTAGCGATTAGTTGCACAATCATCACAGGGAACCCATAGCTTAAAAAAGTCTTAAATTTAATTCTACGCCCATGTAATTCGGCAATTCCTGCTGCCACAATATTCGATGAAGCTCCGACTAGGGTACCATTACCACCTAGGGTTGCCCCATACATCATGGCGTAAAATAATGGGAGAACCTGCTCTGGAAACTGTCCTGCAAAATCTGGAGATAGCACCTCTGATCCCATTAAACCCGATTTGACGAGGTACTCCTTGAGTAATGGAACCATCGCCACCACGAGGGGAATATTGGGAACGACGCTTGATATTAGCCCCACAAAAAATATCAAGACTATTGATCCAATGGCAATATTCTGTCCTAGAACTGCAGCTAAAACCCCTGACATACTGGCAATTACTCCAGTCTTTTGCAATCCCCCA
>JBBQHY010000241.1:0-4312 GCA_038324415.1 Pseudanabaenales cyanobacterium
GATTAGTTTACTATCCTCCTTATCATAGCAAGTACAATCCGATTGAACGTTGTTGGGCAGTCTTAGAAAACTATTGGAATGGCGCAATTTTAGATTCTGTTGAAACGGCAATCAAATGGGCTTCTAATATGAAATGGAAGACGATTACCCCAGTTATTCATCTAACCCATATCACCTATGAGAAGAAAATTAAGGCTGATAAAAGAGAACTAGAACAATACAAAACTTTCTGGCTAACATCTGATACTTTACCTAAATGGGATATTACTATCAATCCTCCTTGATGGGGACTTTATTTAATTTCGCTTCCCTAACCTTGTAATCCTATCAAAATTCCTATTCCAATTTTAAGATTAGTTTTCCTTCTGATGAAAGTTGAAGTTCTCGCCCGCGCCAATTCATAGTGTTACTAAACCAGCTATAGATCCAAATGCCAAAGCTGAGTAAATCGCGAATTGGAACCAGCCATAGAAACTTTGAAGCAGAGGAGTCTTTCAACCCCCAAACTCCCACCACCCAGGCTAAAACCATTCGACTTGTCCAAGCGATCGCCAACGCCAACCAACCCCAACCAGAGCCACCTGATAAAACTAAAAATATGAGACTAGTGGCAGTACCTTGGGTAAAAAACAAGCCTAAATAGCCAAGGGGACGAGATACTTTTGTACAGTATGCCCAACGCACTTGACGGTTAAAGAAATCTTGGAAATTATCGGTTGAAATCAAGTGATTAATGATGTAAGGGGATAAAACTACCTTATATCCAGCTTTTGCGGTTAAATAACCAATTTGATAATCATCTGCTAAATAATCAGCGATCGCCTCAAAACCGCCAATTTCCTTTAAAACAGTTTTACGCATAGCAATAGTTGGACCTAGGGCAAATTTCAACCCCTCCAACTGATTAGCTACTAACACGCTTGCCAAATATTCCGTAGAAATGCCTACAGCTTCTAAAGTTGCCACCCATCCCTGCATAATTGGTCGGTAGAGACAGGTTACAGCCCCCACTTCTGGATTGACCAATGGTTGGACTAAATTATGGAGATAGGCTGAATCGACTCTAACGTCACTATCGGCTAAAACTAAAAACTCATATTTAGCTTTTGGTAGAGCATTAGCGAGATTACTAATTTTATAATTTGTGCCAATTAGGCGATCGCTCTGTACTAATTCAATATCTACAAGAGGAAAATCCTTAATTATTTGCTGAATTACGTTAATTACAGGATCAAGGCGATCGCGTACTGCAAAAATAATTTGATACTGCGGATAAGATTGAGTACAAAACGAAGCAAAATTTTGATAAGCATCATGATCTAAGCCGCAAACTGGCTTGAGGATAGTGATCGGCGGATAAAAGGCTAATTTCAGGGAATTTTCATCTATGTCCTGTAGATTGGTTGAATTGTCAAAAAAGGCGATCGCCGAGTAAATACCGTAGCCGTAGTAAATAGTTGCAGGTAGGCATAAAATCAATCCTAAAAGATACATCACTATAAAAAACCTAATTAAAATTCAATTTTGCTAGAAATGTACTATTCTAAATCGACAAAAACACATAGAATTAGGCGGATTCAAGTAGATTTTTCAGCCTCTCGGTTTATTTAACGGGGGCGCAATAGAGGAGTGAGCCAATGAATATACGTAAAGATGCCCTAGAAGTTCTCAAAGAGACCAGTCGAACCTTCTACATTCCAATTAGCAGGTTACCCTCAGGTTTACAAGAAGCAGTAGCGTCAGCCTATCTGTGTATGAGAGCGATCGATGAAATTGAGGATCATCCCAGTCTAGATAATGCCATTAAATCAGACCTATTACAGAAAGTTAGTGTAATTTTACAATCAGGCAGGGATAGTTTTGTCCCTAATAGTTTTGCTCAAGCCCTAAGCACCCACGATCATGTGCTACCAGAGGTGTCTTTAAGGATTGGGGAATGGGCAATGATGGCTCCACCCATGATCGCGCCAAGGATTTGGGATGCTACGGCGGCAATGTCCGATCGGATGGCATATTGGGCAGGTCGCAATTGGCAAATTCATACAGAAGTGGATTTAGATGGCTATACCTTCAGTGTGGCAGGGGCTGTGGGCTTGTTGCTATCAGATTTATGGGGTTGGTATGACGGCACTCAAACTAATCGCACCCAAGCGATCGGCTATGGTCGAGGCTTACAAACCGTTAATATCTTACGCAATCGTTCTGAAGATCTAGTTCGAGGTGCTGACCTTGTGCCCGATGGTTGGACGAAGGAAGATTTAATTGCCTATGCTCGCCGTAACCTAGCTTTAGGTGACAGTTATACAAAAGCTTTATCTAGAGGCCCTGTACTAGATTTTTGTCAGATTCCCCTCACGTTAGCCCATGCTACTCTAGAGGCGATCGCCCACGGCGCGGATAAACTGACTAGATCAAATGTCATGGCATTAATTGAACGAGTTGTAGCTAAATAGTAACAATGAAAACTTATTCTGAAATCTCGCAACTGCATTTACCTAAAAGCATCAACGCTAGAAGCAGTAGCCCAAGGGAAGAAAGTTCTGACCTCCGTAAAATCGGTCTTAGTCCGAATTTCTGGTATCCCTTGGCACGTTCAAAGGATCTAAGGGTCGGCAAGCCCTTAGCAGTTACCTTTGCGGGTGAGCCGATCATGCTAGTTCGTCCCCAAAAAGGTGATTTATTTGCTCTTGAGGATCGTTGCGCCCACCGCCAAGTGCCGCTACATTTAGGAGTGGTTAGAGGAGAGCGTGTGCAGTGCCACTACCACTGTTGGACATACGATCGCCATGGCTCCTGTGTGAATGTGCCGTATTTAGATGATGAAAAGCAATTACCCAATGGGGTGCATAGTTATCCTGTGCGGGAAGAATACGGGTTAGTTTTTGTTTATACAGGGGATGAAAAGGATGCTGGGTTGTTTCCAGAAATTCCTACTTTTGCCAACCCTAACTATAAAACTCGCACCCTTGATCGCCGCATTGATTGCCATTATTCGTTTATGCACGAGAACTTGATGGACATGAATCATCAGTTTTTACACCGCAGTTTAATGGGTTCAATTCGTGCCACAGTGCTAGATCTGAGGTCTGGAGATGGTTGGGTCGAAGCAGACTACACATTTTCACGCCTAGCAGGTAAGCAGCCCTTAGGTGAAAAGTTTATGATTGGCGATCGCAAAACTAGCCCTGAAAATCAAACCGATCAAGCTAATCCCATTGATAAAATGACCATTCGCACTAGTTATCCGTACCAGACCCTGAAATTTTGGACAGCAGGTAGCACTGAGCCAGCCCTAGACCTTTGGAACTGTTATGTCCCCATTGATAGCCAACAATGCCAAAATCAAACCTACGGACTGATGATGATTGCTAAACCCAATACCCTAGGCGTGATTCATTTACTATGGCCCTTTATTGTGGCTTTTACTAACGGTATTTTTGCCCAAGATCGAGAGATTGTGGAGGCAGAACAACGGGCATTTGACCAGCAGGGTGAAGATTGGAATCATGAGATTTCCCCCGCAATATTGCAACTTAGAGATCTGCTAATTCAGAAAGGTTATCCTTTAGATTGATTACAGCGAATTACGATCAAACTTGCTACAGATAGATAAGTAAAAATCAATACTGGGCTGCGCGCTGCGACCCATTTTTTGAAGGATTTGAAGTCAAAATGCTGTGAATAAATTTTGATTAAGAAAACTTAGTTATGTCCATGCGATCGTACTTTTCAAAAGGTTGATGAATCCATGGACTGCTATCAAGGTAATCTACATAAAAATCTGGGGCGATCGCACTTACAGCCTTATACCAAATTACCGCCGTTTTGATTTCCGAGACATCGTAATGGTCATGTTCATTTAACCAGATTATTGTTTGTCCCAGGGTCATGCCCGAATCCACCAAATCATCCACCAGTAGCACCTTATCGCCGAGGGTAGGGGTAGTCATGGAAATAGATTTACCAAAAGCTAGTCTAGAGCGGCGGACATTATCATCATAGGAACTGGCAGAAAGAATAGCGAGGGGTTTTTTAAATATACGGGAAAAAATATCGCCGACCCGCAAGCCGCCCCGAGCTAAGCACAGGATCTGATTGAATTCCCAGCCTGAGTGATGAATTTTTACCGCCAACTGCTCAATTTTCTCGTGATACTCTGACCAAGAAAGGGATATTTCGGATTGAGAAGCTTAAATAAGGTTATTATAAATTAATTCGTTGGATTCAAGCAATAATTACTCTATAACGAATAGTATGGGAAAATTATCATTATTTATAAATTAAATAGGATTTCTATATCTATAAATTTTGA
>JBBQHY010000242.1:0-4284 GCA_038324415.1 Pseudanabaenales cyanobacterium
GCCTCCATAAGCTTCTTCATCAAAACCGTTAGGTGTTAATTTTGGTTCAGGCACTTGCATAAGCTCTAATCGAGTATTTGCCCCTGTCATCCAGCAAGCAAGAGTGATCCCAGCTGTAAAACGGGTCTCCAAACTAAAACCTAAAACTTCATAGAAGGCGATCGCTTTAAAAATATCTGCGGTTTTAATCGAAAAATGGTGATATTGCAATGCTGACTTCATTACTTTAAAGGGAAGCTAAAAATATATTTTTTGAAACCTTAACCTGTTCTTTACCAAAATAGATGTTCAATTTAATAATTGTGAATGTAAAATAGTTAATATGTTCAACATGAGCTTCGTAAAATCATTCTAAATGTAGAGAAGTATTTAGAGGAAATTATCGTAGTTTATTTTAGAATACTTAAACAAATCGTGAGGATTTCAAATGTCTAAGTCTAAATTAGGTTTCTTGGTAGCAGCCATTGCTACATCATCAGTACTCGGCGTATCTAGCGTATCTGCAAATCCTGAAAGCGGAACACAATTGATTCAAAACATGAATCGTGATGCTTTGATCGCTAATCCCACTACATTACAAAATACCAACGCTCAAGTTACATCTGTATCTCAATTTAGCGATGTTCAGCCTACTGACTGGGCTTTTACCGCTCTTCAATCTTTAGTAGAGCGCTATGGTTGTATCGCTGGCTATCCCAATGGTACCTTCCGTGGTAACCGTGCTACCAGTCGCTACGAATTCGCCGCAGGCTTAAATGCTTGTTTAGACAAAATCAATGAACTAATCTCTTCAGGTTTGGCTGATAAGGTCGGCAAAGAAGACCTAGCCACATTGCAAAAACTTCAAGAGGAATTCGCTGCTGAACTAGCTGCCCTCAAAGGTCGCGTAACTGCCCTAGAAGCTAAAACTGCAACCCTTGAAGCTCAACAATTCTCTACCACAACCAAGTTAACTGGTAGCGTAGTAGCCGCTCTTGCCTATGCTGGTGGTGACAGCGGTAATAATGGGCTCCCTTTTAACGCCCCTAATGGTAGAAATAACGTTACCCTTGGTGCCCGTGTCCGCTTAAACTTTAACACCAGTTTCTCTGGCAAAGATTTATTATTTATCCGTTTGCAAGCTGATAACATTACTAATCCTGGTGGAGGAAACTTAACTCGTCTAGCCTTTGATGAAAATACTGGCTTATCTAATAATCAAAGTATTTTTACCCTAGATAGACTTTACTATCGCTTCCCTCTTACTAATCAAGTCAACATCATTGCAGGTACTCGAATTCAGCTTGAAGACGTCCTAGATGTTGTTAACCCTGACTTGGCAAGTAGTGAACAAGGTGCCCTATCACGCTTTGCCCGCCGCGATCCATTAGTCTTCCGTGGACAAGAAGGAACTGGAGCAGCAGTTAAAATCAAACTCAATGATCAATTTGCCTTTAACTTAGCTTACTTAGCTAATGATGCCAACGGTGCTGCTGCAAACCCATCTAACCAACCTCTGACTGGTACTGCTGATGCTGGTGGTCTAACTGGCGGTGGCTATACTGCTGCTGCTCAACTTGTGTTTGCCCCATTTAAGCCTCTGGTCTTGAGCTTTGTTTATGAAAGAGGTTATGACCCAGCGAACTCCTCCTTAACAAGTGGGACGGGTACTGCTCTAGCTGCTGCTCCCTTCGGAGTTCCGAGTGCAATTCCCGCCACTAGCTTTACAGGTGTAAATTCTGACAGATATGGTTTCCAAACCAATTTTGACTTTAGCCCAAACCTCAGCTTCAATGGTCGTGTAAGTTATCTTACAGCTAATGCTTCCGTTGGTGGTGCTAACGCTGGTATTTTCAGTTGGTTAACTTCTGTTACCTTCAAGGACTTATTTTTCCAAGGTAACCAAGCTTCCCTTGCCTTTGGACAACCTCCCTATGTAACCAGTAGTTCTTTTGCTACCCCCGCAGGTTCTCAGAACCCATATCACATTGAAGCTTTCTACCGCTTCCAACTCAACAAAAACATCTCTGTAACCCCTGGTTTAATCACCATTCTTAACCCTGGAACCACTGATGGAATTGGCAATGTAAATAATTCCCCTATATTTGTAGGTGTATTACGGACTAGCTTCTCCTTCTAATCATTTAAGGGTAGCTTAAATTAATTAAGAAGAGCAGCTCTGCAAAGGGGCTGCTTTTTTACTCATTAAATTAACTGTAAAGAAATAACTCCATATCGGTTTGAAGATTAATTGGTTATTATTTATTCTTATGCGAGCGACTAAATATTCTAGATAGAGAGATTCCAGTATTGAAAAGCCCAATCATACCTAAGCCACTAAGGATTGGATAAAAAGCCTGCAACTTAAAAATTGCGCTTGTATGTAAATCCAGTAAAAATCCACGGGAGCGATGAAGATCAATAAAAAGCCATTGCTCTTCGATGTAAATTTAGGAAATTATTGCTCTCAGTTTACCATTCCCCCCAAATACTCACGTTGATTGTAGTACCAGAGCTACAGCCTTTTGAGAAATCGACAGGTATACTTTGATTAGACCCATAACTTAGAATGTAAAGATAAAAATAGTTACCATTTTAATCACTTAAATGCAGTCAGAGACTTTAGAACTTTTGGAATGGTCACGGTTATGTCGGCATTTATCAACTTTTGCAGCCACTAAATTAGGAGCGATCGCCTCCTCCCATCTAGTAATTCCCCAATCCTTTCAGCGCAGCCAAGACCTGTTAACCCAAACTAAAGAAGCCTATTATCTGGAAACCAAATTAGCAGGCGGACTATCCCTCGAAGGTGTGCAGGATATTTCAGGAGGATTGGCACGGGCAGAAGTCCAAGGGATTTTATCGCCCTTAGAATTATTTGCGATCGCCACAACCCTAGCAGGAGCGAGAAACCTCAGACGGAGTTTAGATAATTCCGAAAATTGTTATGTTTTACAAACCCTTGTTAGCGATCTGCGTACCTATCCCGATCTGGAAAAGGAGATTTATCATTGCATCGAAGAAGGCGGAACTGTCCTAGAACGAGCATCAGAAAAACTTGGAAATATTCGCAGAAGCTCCCATCAAGTTCGAGACAAGATTATTAATACTCTCCAAGGAATTATCCAACGCAAAAATAGTGCGCTCCAAGAAAATATTATTACCCAACGGGGCGATCGCTATGTATTGTCAGTCAAATCCTCTCATAAAGATCAAATATCTGGCATAGTCCATGATGCCTCTGGTAGCGGTTTAACTCTATTGATCGAACCAAGTTCTGTAGTCTCTGGCAATAATGACTTACGGCAGTTAGTGGCGAGGGAACAGCGAGAAATCGAACTAATTTTAAGTAATCTCAGTGCCAAAGTTACAGCAGTTGTAGAAGATTTATTTCGACTTTTAGCTATTTTGACCGAGGTTGATCTTGCGATCGCCCGTGCCAGATATGCTTACTGGTTAAAGGCAAATCCCCCCACCTTAACTAACGATTCTGAAACTATAACCCTGCGAAATTTACGGCATCCGCTTCTAGTCTGGCAAGAACGAAATGAAAGTGGCAGAGCCGTTGTCCCTGTAGATGTCTTAATTTCATCGGAAATCAAAGTAGTTGTCATTACTGGTCCCAATACTGGAGGTAAAACTGCCACCCTCAAAACCTTTGGATTAGCCGCAGTCATGGCAAAAGTCGGAATGTTTATTCCCGCCCGTGAGCCTGTAGAAATTCCGTGGTTTGATTTAATCTTGGCAGACATCGGTGATGAGCAGTCATTACAACAAAATCTTTCCACCTTTTCTGGACACATTCGCCGCATTGGCAAAATTCTAGAACTAATCACCCCAGCCAGTTTGGTACTTTTAGATGAAGTCGGAGCAGGTACCGATCCTTCTGAAGGAAGTGCGATCGCCACGGCATTACTTGAACATCTGGCTGCTCACACCCACTTAACTATTGCCACCACCCACTTTGGCGAATTAAAAACCTTAAAATACCAAAATCCCCAATTTGAAAATGCCTCCGTCGAATTTGATGATGTGCAGCTAGCTCCAACCTATAAGCTCCTTTGGGGTATTCCTGGGCGTTCCAATGCTTTAGCGATCGCCCGCCGTTTAGGATTACCTGAAAATATTATTGCCTCTGCTCAAAATCATGTGGGCTATGGTTCCAGTGAAATTAATCTAGTCATCGCTGAACTAGAGGCACAACGCCGTCTCCAAACTAAAAAAACCCAAGAGGCAACTGTTCTTTTGGCAGAAATGGAAAAATTACATAATGAAATAAGTAACAAATCCCAGCAATTGCGATCG
>JBBQHY010000243.1:0-4262 GCA_038324415.1 Pseudanabaenales cyanobacterium
CAAAAAAGGGTTTTCTAAGATAAAGAAAGTGCCTGAAGACATCGCCTCGTAAATAATTTTCGGATTTACGAACTTATCCTGTCAGTTTTAACTGGCGGGAGATTTCCTGCTAGAGGTACTTATTAGTCTAAACTCCAGTTAGTATGAACACGCTAGCTGAGGCAGCTATACGTTATGACCGACTGCACGAGGAAAACGAGCAATATAAACAGGAAAACGAACAATGGAAGCGGGAAAATGAAGAATATAAACGGGAAAACGATCAGCGTTTTAATATTTTGCTAGAAGAGGTTAGGGCAAGTAACCGTAGAATCAGCAACCTAGAAAATCCTTAGTTCTAATTAATGACTACACTCATAGAGATTGCGTAATTGTTGTGCCAAAGCTAAAGATTGTTCTAAAGTTGACCAATTTCCTGACTCTACTTGGCTAATTAAATCTGCCAATACGATTTGATACTGTCTTAGACTATCCAGTAAGGGTTTTTGATTATACTCAGCAATCAAGCTACCTAACTGCGAATTGCCACCACCAACTCGACTGGTATCTCTAAAGCCTGAACTTGCTAAATGTTTTGCTAGTTGAGCGATCGCCCGATCTGGTTCACGATCGCAAGCCAAAATTAAACCTGCACTAATTAAAATTGGTAAATGACTAATCCACGCCACTGCTCGATCATGGGAATCTGGATCGCATTCATACACCAATGCTCCAACTGACTGCCAGAGCGATCGCAAAATATTTAAATCTGAACTATCTTGATCCTGAGTTGGCGTTAAAACGCAGGGACGACCTTGAAATAAATTTTTTTGCGCTGCAGCTATGCCACTGAAAGCTGTCCCCGCCATTGGATGTCCACCGATAAATCTAGGGTGAAGCTTTTGGGCTGGTTGGATAATCGTAGACTTTACAGAGCCAACGTCCGTCAGAATTACTGAGGAATTTAGTTGAGGAGCGATCGCCGCAATTGTGGGAATAATGGCATCAATCGGCGTACAAATAAAAATTACATCAGTCTGCGCTAGGGTTTTTATATCTCCCAAACTCAAACCAGCAAAATCTACTACTCCTAAATCTATAGCTTGACTACAGGTAGACTGACTGCGGCTTAGACCCCAAACGTAATGTCCATGCGATCGAAAATCAAAGCCCAAAGAGCCACCAATTAGACCTAAGCCGATGATGCCAATCTGCATTCTTTAAAAATCACGGTAGAAATTAAGATGAAAATTAAAGCTTATTTAAGTTAAGCCCTGCTTCTTTGGCAAAGGCAGCTAAACCTTTCTTTTGTAGAGTTTTAATGGCTTTAGTCGAGATGGTTAGGCTGACAAATCTCTTGCCCTCTGCCCACCAGACTCTTTTTTGTTGAAGGTTGACGTGTTGCAGACGCTTGTGCATCTTGTGGGAGAAAGAGATAGAAATGCCGTTATTGGCTTTCTTTCCAGTAAGTTGGCATTGACGCATGATCGGACTTTTCCTAAATTTTTAGTGCAGTTGATTATTATACAGATTTTTGTTGATACTTCTACCATAACTACCTGTAAATTTAAGTGCATAACTCTAAAACTAGATCTCTTGCAAATCTCATAATTTTTAGATTAGAGGAATTTGAAATTCAGTCTACTAGGCTAAATAAACATCAAAGTTTTTCTATAAACCCTAACTCTACAGGCAATACCAAGGCTAATATTAAGCTTTACTTTTGAGAGTTATATGATTTCAGTCCAAGCTGCTGAATCTCTAATTTTAGATTTAGTTCAACCTATACAAGAGTATGAAGAAGTAGACTTAAATCAGGCTTTGGGCAGGATTCTAACCCAAGATATTTACAGTGATTTGGATTTTCCCCACTGGCATAACTCGGCGATGGATGGATATGCTCTGTGTCATGGAGATTTAGCCGAATTTGATACATTAGCGATCGCTCCAACCGATATTCCCGCAGGTAGGTTTCATAATTTTGCAATTACCAAAGGAGAATGTGTCCGCATTTTTACGGGGGGAATGCTACCCCAAGGTACAGATACAGTGGTGATGCAGGAAGATGTGGAAGTAAATGGCGATCTCTTAAAGCTAAAAATCATGCCTAAATTAGGTGAATATGTGCGGCAAAAAGGAGAATTCTATCAAGCAGGAAAGACTTTATTACGGGGAGGCATGAGAATTAATCCACCCGAAATCGGCATCCTCGCTGCAACTCAATATCAAAAAATCCAAGTTGTGCGTCAACCTCGCATAAGCATTATTTCCACAGGCAACGAACTCCAAGAATTATCTAACTCTCTCCAGTCTGGGCAAATTGTCGATTCTAATCAGTATGCCTTAGTAGCCTTGATTGCTCAATCAGGAGCGATCCCGATTCCTCTGGGTATAGTAGGCGATCGCCCTGAACATTTAGCTGTAATTATCCAAAAAGCACTGGATTCTTCAGATTTAGTGATTTCTACAGGTGGGGTTTCAGTTGGAGATTATGACTATGTGGATCAGGTCTTAGCTAATCTAGGGGCAAATGTTCATATTCATGCCTGTGCCATCAAGCCCGGGAAGCCTTTAACTGTGGCGACTTTTGATCGAAATCATCGAAGACAAATTTATTTTGGTCTACCTGGCAACCCTGCTTCAACTATGGTGGGATTTTATCGATTTATTAAAGGGGCGATCGCTAAACTTAGTGGTGCAAGTTCTCTATACTGGTATCCCCAATATATTCAAGCTACTACCCTTGACGACCTCCATGCTCAAGGACGAAGAGAGGCCTATCTGTGGGGATATTTAAGTTGCGATCGCCGTTCTTGGCAATTTCAGCCTGTGCGGAACTATAGCTCTGGCAATTTAATTAGTTGGGCGGGAGCGAATGGATTAGCTATGCTCAAAGTTAATCAAACCTATATTCCCCAAGGTGAATCAGTCCAAGTAATGATGATTTAGGGTCTCTTAGGTCTGGACAAAATCGAACTTTGAGTAACTATAGATAATGCTAGATAGATCAAGGTACTCCCTTCCTACCATAGAAATATACACAGTATTAAATGGGGTTAAGGGGCAAAGCCCCTTCGTGGGGGCGCAGCCCCCACACCCCCAATAGACTAATCTTTGACTGGGAAGGGAGTATGTGTCTAGATTGTGAGTTTTACCCCCACAAATAAGTTTGCACAATAGAGATTTTGGTGTACCATCTTGGGCAACCCTCCTCACACTAAAATCTATAGGTTAATGTTGAATTTTCCCAAGAAAAAGCCTCTAGGCTATGCCCTGATTTTTTTAGCAGGCATAATCTCTGTCCCTGCGGCTCAGGCAAACAGGCTAGAAACTTTTACCCTAGATAAATCTCGCAACCGTATAGAATTTACTACTCAAGATCAAGTAGAACCGAGGGGACAAATTATTACCAATCCTACGCGGGTTGTAATTGATCTGCCGGGTGCTAAATTTACAGGTCCAACTGTGCGAAAAAATGTTGGGAGTATGGTTCAATCTCTCAAGGTTGGACGGCTTGATCCCCTGACCACAAGATTAGTTGTGGAATTTGCCCCTAATTTTAATGCCGATTTACTCGATCAGCAGCCACTGAAGATGGAAGCTAAATCTCCTAGTCGTTGGTCTATTCAATTTCCAATAGCGATCGCTACTGCCCTCCAAAATTCTCTAACTTCTTTCATCATGCCCACATCGGGACCAATTACTTCGCCATTTGGTTGGCGGATTCACCCTGTGACTGGATTGAGAACTCTACACAAAGGTATTGATATTGGCGCGCCCACGGGGGCACCGATCTTGGCTGCTGCTGAAGGTGTTGTCAATGATGCTGGCTGGGATGATGGCGGCTATGGTAACTATGTGGAGTTAAGGCACCCTGATGGCACTTTAACTTTGTATGGTCATGTCAGCCGCATTCTAGTTTCCAAGGGGCAAGAAGTTACCCAAGGTCAAATTATTGCTGAAGTCGGCAGTACAGGCAGAAGCACAGGTCCCCACCTACATTTTGAGGTGCAACTCAATAAAATAGCGGTTGATCCTAATACTTACCTGCGTTCAGATTTCGTTGTGGTTAATCTGGCTAGTAGATAGTTATAAAAAATGGGGTTCAGTAGTTAAACGAAACCTCATATTACTCCCTTCCCAGTTAAAGATTAGTCTTTTGGGTACAATCTGCTTTGACTGATATAGGTATTGATTGGAAGCCCGGACCTCAAATTGTGCGCGGCTATCAGGGCAAAACTCATTCTGCTGAAATTGCGATTGAGCAGGAGAATGGGTATGAC
>JBBQHY010000244.1:0-4256 GCA_038324415.1 Pseudanabaenales cyanobacterium
TACCAGCCGACGTAAACCTTCTGTGACTGGGGTATTTGTTTCGACTGGGTTAGTATTGCTGTTGATATTCATCTCTTTGTTAAACCAGATTTTGCCTCTTTTGGCAACCCCTATTTTACCAGTGGTTATTGACACGTTACCTTATGTCTGAGCTAATTAGCGATTATAATTGAGTTTTAGAGTCATTTATGATCGCTGAAAGCTTTATTCCTCGTTGCGAAATGTAATTATTTTTAGAGCTTAATTAAGAGCGGAATGTGGGATGAATACAAACAGGAGGAAGTTTGTAATTTATTCATGATGTTTGAGCCTTTAATCCGATGTCGACATGTAGAAGTAACTGACCATCGTACCCAAGTTGACTATGCCAAACAAATCAAGTTTATGGTTGATGCTCATTATCCTCAAGCCATAAAACCCGCCTTGCTCAGGACAACCTGAACACTTAGCTCAGAGTATCCCTCTATGAAGCTTTTATCCCACCTGAGGCTAGAAGAATTCTTGACAAAACCGAGTTTTACTATACCCCCCAAGCATGTTACTCCCATCCCAGTCAAAGATTAGTCTTTTGGGGGTGTGGGGGCGCAGCCCCCACGAAGGGGCTTTGCCCCTTAACCCCATTTAAACTGTGTATATTTCTATGGTGGGAAGGGAGTAGTTGGTCAAATATGGCTGAAATTGAGTTGAGTTTCTTAAATGGTCAATGCTTTGACCGTCGTATTCCTGACAAACAGCTTTTGAGTTAATAAATCTCTGCTTGGGAAAAATGTATAAAAAATCTTCTTTTAGGACTTACGCAGCGTAAAAAGAAAACCTATATTTAAAAGGAGTTGGAGGGCTTCGCCTTTCATGTCACTCTCATAAAGTTTCTATAAATTTGAGTGCTTAAGCCCTATTCTTGTCAGGTTGATTGGTAATTTATTACTTAAGATGTTCGCATTAAATTAAAACGCCGTTACCCGTCAATCATATCTTGACTATCTAATAGAAGCAGAGTCAATCGCTAATTTAGAAAGAAGTGTGTTAATTTAACTTGGCTATGAGATGCAATAAATTCAAGGAACTCCTAAAACTATGAAAAAAGGCAATAGAAACTGACGAAGTAATGCTGATTTATTGAATAAGAAAAATAGGAAGAAACCGATGCCATAAAGTCAGTAACTAATTAAATTTAGCTTTTGCTAAAGGATCTCTCTGAAATTCTCGCTATGATATTTCTATTATCAGCTCTCTAATGCTTGGATGCGCAGCTAAATCTATTGATCAAGACTGGGTTAGTGAGAATTTACGCACAGCAATTAAACTACCCAGTACTCCGATCGCCGAGCCAAACCCCAATAGGATTACTGGTAAAAAATATTGAGTTCTGAGGTCAGTTGTTAATCCAATTGTTAAAGATTTAATTAGTTCAGGTTGGTTAATAATTACCCCAGAAACTAAATTTAAACCGAGATTAAGCATTATGTAAGCGATCGCCGCTCCCGCAACTCCAAAAAAAATTCCCTGCAACACAAAGGGAAAATAAATCCAATTGGCTGTTGCTCCCACTAATTGCATAATCTCTATTTCTAATCGTCGTGCCATCACAATTAAGCGAATCGTGGTCATGATCACAGCGATCGCCACCAAGGTAAAAATTATTACGACTACGGAACTACTACTTGCTAACGCTTGGCGCAATTGCCTGAGCCGTTCGACAACTTCATTGGTGTACCAAACCTCATTTACACCTTGAATTTTCCCGATCTGTTTTGCTAATTCGGGCAAGCGATCGCTATTTGTAGTTCTAACTTTTAATTCATCCACCAATGGATTTACCCCCAAGTGGGCAGTGGCACCTTTAGGATTAAAGTTACCCAGATCCTTAAGTAAGTTCTGCCATGCTATGTCTTTAGGGATTACCTGTACCGACGCAACTCCAGTAATACCTTCTACCGTGGGTTGCATCGTTAGCCCTGTCACATTTTGATCTAGGTATACAGAAATTTCCAGCTGACTCCCCAACTGCCCCAAGACATTTTCTAGTTGCCAACTGGTTTGTAAGCTTGCCCCAAATAAAAATAATAAAACTGCCACGGTACTAATTGCCGCCCAATTCATCCAGCCCCCACGCTTAATCCCTGTATAGGTTTCACGTAACAGATAATCTAATTTAGTTAAGAATGTGGACATGGCTTTATTAATTTACACATTCTATTCACCCATGGAAGTGGCAAGTTCTTGAAGCTGTTCTTGCTGATCTTGGGAAATGCAAGTTTGAATGACTTCTTCAATATCCCCATCTAAAATACTAGCTAAGGTAAAGTTTTGGTTGAGACGATGGTCGGTCAGACGGCTATCTTTGTAGTTATATGTACGAATTTTTTCAGATCTAGCACCTGTACCCACCTGGGATCGCCGCATTGAAGTTACGGCATCGTGCTGTTCTTGCAATTTAATTTCATAAAGCTTAGCACGGAGGATTTGCATTGCCCGTTCTCGATTTTGCAATTGCGATCGCTCTTCCATGCACTTAACTCGAATCCCTGTAGGCTTGTGCATTAAATCGACAGCAGTTTCTACCTTGTTGACATTCTGTCCGCCCGCTCCACCCGAACGAATTGTCGTCAGTTCTATATCATTGGGATCAATATGCACTTCCACCGCATCTACCTCTGGCATTACCGCCACTGTTGCTGTGGAAGTATGCACTCTCCCTGATGCTTCAGTTGCAGGTACCCGTTGCACCCGATGTACACCTGATTCAAATTTGAGCTTGCTATAAACCCGATCGCCCTGCACTTCTATAACTGCTTCTTTAAAGCCGCCTAATTCCGCAATAGATTCACTAACTAATTTCACTTTCCAACCTTGGCGATCGGCATAGCGGGAATAGAGCCTGAGTAGATCTCCTGCCCAAATACTAGCTTCATCTCCTCCAGTTCCTGCCCTGATTTCTAGCATAATATTGCGATCGTCATTAGGGTCTCGAGGTAAAAGTAAGAGCTTAAGTTGAGCTTCTAAATGCTCCAGCTTAGCTTTCAATTCTTCGATTTCTAAACTGGCAATTTCTCTCAATTCTGAGTCATTGGACTCCTTGAAAATTTGCTCAGCCTCTTGTAAATCAGTCTCTGCGTGCCGCAAGGTATCAAAGGTTTGAACAGTCTCCTCCAAGGACGCACGGGCTTTGGCGATCCGCTGAAATTCCGATGGATCTTTAGCAACATCAGGATCACCCATACGACGGGTCAGTTCATTAAAGGTTTGCTCTACAGACTTGAGCTTACTGAGAAGATAGGGAGCGGGCATACTGAATTTATGAGGTAGTAATCAATCGAAAAGCTGGAGATTCAAGCTGTAATCTACTTTTTACGACTTCTGATGCCTCTTTTGACATTAGTTTCGTCATGAGGAATAGCATCTTCTGCGGCATTAGCATCGTACATACCATACTTACGCAAGAATCTTTCCACACGACCTTCGGTATCGACAATCTTTTGATTACCTGTATAAAAAGGATGGTTGCCAGACCAAATATCGACATTGAGTTCGGGCTTAGTGGAACCAACGGTAGCAACTACTTCTCCGTTGCAAATAACTTTGGCATCAGGATACCAAGTGGGGTGAATATTCGGTTTAGCCATGACTATAAAAAACTTAAATACAGCTTTACTAGACTAGCATATCCACTAAATATACTTCAAATATCTACTGGAAATTTTATTAAGCTTTCTCTCTCATAAAAATTGTGATTTCATAAATTAGTAATCTTTTCTCTAGTCTTTCGTAAAAGAAAACTGAGTGAGAGCTTCCTTTAGGTACTGACCTGTATAAGAACTTGCAACTTTCGATACCTGCTCAGGTGTTCCTTCAGCAACGATTTCACCACCGCGATCGCCACCTTCGGGACCTAGATCAATAATCCAATCAGAGCAACGAATCACATCTAAGTTATGCTCGATCGCCAAGACACTATTACCTTTATCCACAAGCCTCTGAACCACATCTAACAGCTTATGGACATCATAGAAACTTAAACCTGTCGTCGGTTCATCAATGAGATAGAGCGTTTTCCCCGTTGCCCGTTTGGCTAATTCCGTTGCCAGTTTTACCCGTTGCGCTTCTCCGCCAGATAGAGTCGGGGCGGATTGCCCTAGCCTAATATAGCCTAAGCCCACATCTACCAGCATTCCCAATTTTGTATGAACTTGATGGATATTTTCAAAAAAGTGCATTGCCTCTTCGATGGTCATATCTAAAATATCGGCGATCGTCTT
>JBBQHY010000245.1:0-4242 GCA_038324415.1 Pseudanabaenales cyanobacterium
TTTGAAAGCTTTCTGCATACCTTACATTATACCGCAGTTTCTTGTAAGGGTATCTGCGATCAGCTAAGTAGATTGTTCGCTCTCGCTCACCGCCTTATATCCCACGGTTAAAACCGTTGGGTTTTACGGCTATTTCTATAATCCTAGCTTGAAGCCGTACCTTTTAGAAGCTCTATTACGATGTTATTCAATCGGCATTAACTTAGTTCTCAACGAAACTCATCTGAAGCTTAAGGATTTACCTGTGGAGTGTCCATATGTGATTATCCAAGTTCTCGACCTTAGCTTCCCTGATGGTATTGAGGATGATTTATAGGTAATGACATAATCGATATGCATAACTAACAACCTTGCTGTCGAGCATTCATAAGGTTTTAATCTTCTATTTCTTTCATTGATTAATATAGACAGATGATAAGCTTAAAATCTGAATCAAAAGCATAAAGTTAGAATCTATTGAACATGGTAAGCAGTGATAGTTAGCTTGCGATCGCCTGAATATATTGCCTCTACCCTTGGAGAGCTTGCATGAGTAACCCAGATTTTTAATCTATTACCTTGAGCAGCTGCACTTCCAGATATCATGTATCCTGCATTTACCATTAGAGATTCAAAATATTGACTAGAAAGAGGTTTAACTTTTGGTAAGGTTACACCTCGAATGAGATGTTGACCTAGGGTCACAGAGAATTAGGAAGGTGACGATCAAATCCTCGATCTGATTTATGGGACATTCTTGACTGTTCTATGAACTTATACTCAGCAAATGGTGTATGCCAAGAAAAGTAATTTGGTAAGGCAAACCCAAAGCCAATGAATGTAGGAACTACATAGGGATAGAAATAAGGTTGATCTTCTGTTTCAGTACCGCCAATCCTGATTGAAAATCCTGCTACCCAAAAGTAAAAACCTACATAGCAAGCATCTAGGCTATATGTAAGCGATCTTAGGTCATCAATTTTCTTGCTGATTTTCAAAATTGCCCTACAGATTGACTGTTTAGTTGATTTTACTACTTTTATCTCAATTGACAATAATTCTGTGGGAATATTCAAGTGCGATCGCCTCAAATTTAAACAGAATATAATTAGAACTAGCTCAAAACTTAATCAAACTAAATGCTTAACAATCCTCTTCTCATTGGCAAAGGTATTCCTCCTTTTTCTGAAATCACCTCTGAACAAGTAGTTCCAGCCGTTACCCAGTTATTAAGTGAGTTGGAACAGTCGCTAGATCAGCTAGAAACCAAGCTTTTAGATATAACTTCCCCCACGTGGCAAGATTTAGTTGAACCATTGGAATTGCTGGGCGATCGCCTGAATTGGACATGGGGTGCGATCGGACATTTGCTCAGTGTCAAAAATAGCCCTGAACTCCGCACTGCACAAGAAACCATGCAGCCAGAGGTGGTGAAATTCTATACTCGTCTCAGCCAAAGCATTCCCATCTATCAGGCATTTAAAAAACTGCGATCTAGTAAAGAATGGGAGAGCCTAGAACCTGCCCAGCACCGTATTATTGAATCTGCAATTAGAGATGCCGAACTATCAGGCATTGGTTTAGAAGAAAAAGAGCAGGAACGGTTTAATGAAATTGCGATCGCCCTCGCCGACCTGCAAACTAAGTTTTCCAATCACGTTTTAGATGCAACCAAAGCCTTTAGCCTCATTCTCTCCACCCCCGCCGAACTTGAAGGTCTTCCACCGAGCTTACTAAGCTTTGCCGCTCAAGCGTCGGCAGAAGAAGGTAAATGGAAAATTACCCTCGACTATCCTTCCTACGTGCCATTCATGCAGCACAGTACCCGTGAGGATTTGCGCGAACAGTTGTATAAAGCTTTTGTCGGTCGTGCTTCCAGTGGCGATCTAGATAATCAACCAATAATTGCCCAAATTTTAGACCTGCGCCGAGCCAAAGCGAAACTTCTAGGATTTAATAGTTATGCCGAACTCAGCCTTGCCAGTAAAATGGCACCCGAGGTTGCGGCTGTGGAGAAGCTTTTGGAAGAACTGCGAATTGCCAGCTACGATGCCGCGGTTAGCGATCTAGAATCACTAAAAACCTTCTCCCATAAATCGGAACTCAAACCTTGGGATGTCAGCTTTTGGGCGGAAAGATACAGAGAAGAAAAATTTGCCTTTAGCGATGAAGAATTACGTCCATATTTTCCTTTGCCTCAAGTTTTAGAAGGCTTATTTAGTTTGGTCAAACGTTTATTTGGAATTACCGTTATACCTGCTGACGGCACGGCTCCGATTTGGCAGGAAGATGTGCGCTTTTTTAACGTAATGGATGGAGATCGGCACATAGCCAGTTTTTATTTAGACCCCTACAGTCGTCCTGCGGAAAAACGAGGTGGAGCATGGATGAATGACTGTGTGGGACGCGCCAAGGTATATGAATCAATTCGGATTCCGATCGCCTACTTAATCTGCAACCAAACTCCCCCCATAGATGGCAACCCTAGCCTCATGACCTTTTCCGAAGTTGAAACTCTTTTTCATGAATTTGGACATGGCTTACAACATATGCTGACCAGAGTAGACTATGCAGGAGCTTCAGGTATTAATAATATTGAATGGGATGCCGTGGAGCTGCCCAGTCAATTTATGGAAAATTGGTGCTACGATCGCCCAACACTCTTAGATGACAAGATGGGTATGGCAAAGCACTATCAAACTGGAGAATCTCTGCCCGAGCATTACTATACGAAATTAGTAGAAGCCAAAAACTACATGACTGGCAGTGGGACTTTGCGCCAAATTCACTTCAGTTTATTAGATATAGAACTCCATCACCGCTATTCTGGAACGGAAACTTTATCCGAAGTGCGATCGCGCCTTGCCCAAACTACTACAGTTATTCCTCCTATTCCCGAAGATAATTTCCTCTGTAGTTTTGGACATATTTTTGCAGGGGGATATGCGGCTGGATACTATAGCTATAAATGGGCAGAAGTTCTCAGTGCCGATGCCTTTGGGGCATTTGAAGATGTGGGTTTAGATAATGAAGAAGCGATCGCCGAAACAGGAAAACGATACCGAGAGACAGTTTTAGCCTTGGGCGGTAGTCTGCATCCCCTTGAAGTATTCAAAGCTTTTAGAGGAAGAGAACCGATCGTTACGCCATTACTCAGACATAGCGGATTAGTTAAAGCAGTATGACTTTTTTCCAGTTTGAAGCAGACTTTGTGGAATCTTTGCGTTGTGTACCGATGCAAGTACGGCTAAAACTTGATACCTGTGGGATTAAATTAAAACTTTCCCATTGGCATCATTTTAGTTACGATCATCGCCAAAAGTTAACGGATCTACCATGCGATCGCCAGCCCGAAATCAAAGTATATAGAGAATTTCTCCTAGACTTAATCTATTCTGATTTAACTTCTCATCAAGAGTTACTAATTCAAGTGGAACCGATCTGGGAAGAGAGCGATCGCATTCCGATAGAAGTATGCCAACAGGCTCAATCTTTAGATGTATCAATTAGCCTCGATCAATGGGCAGGTCTTTCTGATCTGCAAAGATTTGCTCTAATTAAACTTTCTCGCTCCCATCATGAAAACCAAAATTTCCTACCTGCTCTCATCGAATTTGGAATTATGAAGGGTATTAATATCTAGGCAAAAAGTATTACTTACTCACTTCCCACCATAGAAATATACACAGTTTAAATGCGGTTAAGGGGCGCAGCCCCCAAAAGACTAATCTTTGACTGGGAAGGGAGTATTACTTGTAACAACGGGTAATAGGTGATAGAACTATAAGAGATTTATCCAATCATCTACTTACAACCAACATAAATGCTAACTACAAAAAAATGGGGGGGGTAATTGCCCTCCTAGTAAGCTCTCTAGCTGTTTCTAGTTCTGCCAATGCCCTTACATTTACCATTTTCACTAATGAAACTGCATTTAGAGCCGCCGCAGGTACTCTAAGCACAGAAACTTTCAATAGCTTTACTGTTGATACTTCTTTTAATAGTGGCACAACTGTCAACTTGACGGATTTCTCTCTCACTGGAAGGGGAAACGCAATTCCAGGAGGCGTAATTGAAGGGAGCGTCCCACTTTTGCTGATGTGTGATAATGGCATAAAAATAGGACAAAAAAAGAGAGAAGTCATGACACCTGAAAGCCAAGCAGAGATTGACATGAATGTAGAATCCATAGCTAGGATTTTATATCAAGAGGTAAAAAATACCTCGCCAGATAAATTGACGAGTTTAGTAGGTATAGAAATT
>JBBQHY010000246.1:0-4219 GCA_038324415.1 Pseudanabaenales cyanobacterium
CTATTGAAAGTAACTCGATTAAGCTGACCTGCATTACTAAAAACGGTGAGTTGCCCCTACGTGTAGATAATCACTGTCAAAAAATGTTTGACCTTGTCCATCAAGCTTTTAACCTAAGTTCGGCATGGCAATTGCTTGATAGTAGCGCAGTTTAGGCTAACATGGTTTGAATGAGTGGATACAATAATATATACGCTGATAACCGCCAAGCTAGGTTTAACTACGAGATCCTAGAAGTCTATGAAGCGGGAATTGAGCTAACTGGAACCGAAGTAAAATCAATCAGAGCTGGGCTTGCAAATCTGCGTGATGCCTACGGAATTGTGCGTAAGGGTGAAATTCTATTACTGAACCTCTACATTTCTCCCCACAAAACTACTAGTGCCATGTTCAATCATGAACCCACACGTACTCGTAAGTTGCTGATGCACAAGCAGGAAATTCGTAAACTGATAGCTCAAGTAGAACAAAGAGGTTTAACCTTAGTTCCCCTAAAGCTGCTTCAGAAAAACGGCTGGATTAAAGTAGATCTAGCTCTAGTCAGAACCAAAAAACTCCATGACAAGCGCGAAGACATCAAAAAACGAGAAGATAAACGTGATATTTCTAGGGCTATGAAGTTTAATTAGGCTAAAATATGGCGGAAATATTTAAAATAAATCCTGAAACTCCTCAAGCTCGGAGTATAAGCCAGATTATTTCGGCATTGCGATCTGGGGCGGTCATGCTTTATCCCACTGATACTGTATATGCGATCGGATGTGATCTTAACTCTAAATCGGCATTACAAAAGGTGCGGGAGCTTAAAAAAATCTCTAATGATAAGCCGCTAACGTTTTTGTGCCCTTCTCTATCTAATATTTCCTTGTATGCCCAAGTTAATGATGTTGCCTATCGCACTATGAAAAGTTTGATTCCAGGCGCCTATACATTTATTTTGCCCACTACTAAATTAGTGCCAAAGTTAGTAATGAGTCCGAAACGTAAAACTACGGGAATTAGAGTTCCTAACAGTTCGATCTGTTCGGCTTTACTTGAAGCATTGGGAAATCCGATTATTTCTACCTCTGCCCATGTTGTGGAAGAAGCAAACGAGGAATTTGAGCCATTGGATAATTTCAGGAATAACCCTACTCAAGTCGAATTGTTTGACCACTTTAGTAAATTAGTTGATGTGATTATTGATAATGGGTTGGAACCAGAGTATATGGTTTCAACTATTCTTGACTTAACAGAAATTGAGCCTAAATTGATTAGAAAAGGATTGGGTAAGTTACCTGATTATTTAAGTCCTTAATTCCAAAGGAATAGAAGTAGGAGATAAAAAGAATCATGGTTAAAATCATTAGTTGTAAATCCTTAGGGGGACAAAAGGTCTATGACATTGGCTTGGAGCAGGATCACAACTTTATTCTGGGCAATGGCTTAGTTGCTTCAAATTGCTTCAATAAATCTCACAGTGTCGCCTATGGCTATGTTACCTATCAAACTGCCTACCTCAAGGCAAACTATCCCGTGGAATACATGGCAGCTTTGCTATCTTCCTCAAGTGGCGATCAGGACAAGGTGCAGAAATACATTGCCAGTTGTAACAATATGGGGATAGAGGTCTTGCCCCCCGATATTAACGAGTCAGGTATAGACTTTACTCCCCGTGGTACTAAGATCATGTTTGGATTGGCAGCGATTAAAAATCTAGGAGAAGGGGCTGTCCACTCTGTCCTTGAAGTTAGGGAAACAGGTGGTGGTTTTAGCTCTCTGGCGGATTTATGTAGTCGCGTAGATGCCCGTGCCTTAAATAAAAAAGGCTTAGAAGCCCTGATTCAAACTGGAGCATTCGATCGCCTTAATCCCAATCGTCATCAATTAATTAGCGACCTCGAAGTAACAGTAGAATGGGCGAACCGCAAAGCCAAGGATCAAGCCCAAGGGCAGGGTAGCTTATTTGATATGCTGGGCGGTGAAGCCGAAAAGGTGATTTTTGATGAAACTCCGACGGGGATTAAAGTTGATGACTATCCACCCCAAGAAAAGCTACGGATGGAAAAGGAATTATTAGGTTTTTATATTTCCGATCATCCCCTCAAAATTGTCAAATCCTCGGCAGCAGTGATAGCTCCCATTAACCTAAGTGATATGGAAGAGTACGCAGGCAAGATAATTACAGCGATTATTCTGGTTACAGATATTAAGGAAATTGTCACGAAAAAAGGCGATCGCATGGCAGTAATTCAAATTGAAGACTTAACAGGTAGAGCGGAAGTTGTAATTTTCCCCAAGACTTACGAAAAAGTGCGCTTAAATCTCCAAAAAGATGCGCGATTGATGATCTGGGGTAAGGTTGATCGCCGTGACGAACAATCCCAAATTATTCTGGATGAAATGCAACCCATTGACTCTGTGCGCATGGTCAAAATCCATTTAAGCTACGAAGAAGCACGGGAAACGCAAAAACTCTATGCCCTCAGAGAAATTTTAAGACAGCATATTGATCCAGAAGTAGGCGGCAAAGTTCCAGTTATCGCTTCCATTGGGGAATCTTCTCAACTTGTACGATTTGGTAATCAATTTTGGGTCAAAGATGATGAACTGACAGTAGAAGCATTGCTGAGAGAGAATTTCCAAGCACAAGCCGATGAGTTAGTAAAGTGATCTCTTTAGGTGCGATCGCCCTCTCAGGTGGTAAGAGTTCTCGCATGGGGCAGGATAAAGCACTATTAGAAATTGCTGGTAAAACGCTTCTCCAAAAAACCTGTGAAGTAGCTCAAACTTGTGATGCCGATCCTATTCTCATTATTACTCCGTGGCAAGAAAGATATAAGTCTATTTCCCTACCAAGGCAATGCTGCTTTATTCCTGAATTAAACCCTCAGAGTCCATTAACAGGATTTGCTTTGGGTTTATCTTTTATTGAAACCGATTGGGTGCTTTTGCTGGCTTGCGATCTGCCAAATTTACAATCTGAGATAGTTAAAACTTGGAGCCAAGAATTAGTTAATTTGCCGTCTGAAGCGATCGCCTATCTACCGAAACATAGCAAAGGATGGGAACCATTATGTGGATTTTATCGAAGTTCTTGTGTAGAAAGTCTAAAAAGCTATATACAAACTGGAAAATATTCCTTTCAAGATTGGCTAGGGCGATCGCTAGTTATCGAAATTCCCAATGCCGATCCCCAGATGCTCTTGAACTGTAATACCCCCGATGATTTTCTTATAGCGAAAAAACTCTATAAAAAAACAGCCATATCCTGACTGTCTCTTATTAGATATTATATTACCTTAAAATATTAACCAAATAAACCAGCTACATAATCTCTAGTTGCAGAGTTAGAAGCATTTGTGAAGATTTTAGCAGTTGGAGCATACTCTACCATCTTACCAATGCGGCTTTCATCGGTGTTAAAGAAAGCAGTGTAATCAGAAACCCGTGATGCCTGCTGCATGTTATGGGTCACAATAACAATAGTTAGAGTTGTCTTTAGTTCTTGAATTAACTCTTCAATTTTTAAAGTTGAAATTGGGTCAAGGGCAGAACAAGGTTCATCCATTAATAGTACTTTTGGTTTAACAGCTAGCGATCGGGCAATGCAAAGACGTTGCTGTTGACCACCTGATATACCTAAAGCTGATTTCTTTAACTTATCCTTAACTTCGTTCCACAGTGCCGCACCCTTCAAAGCAGTTTCCACAATTTCATCTAATTCTTCACGGGTTTTACTTTGTTGAGAAATTCTTACACCATAGAGAATATTGTCATAAATACTAGTAGGAAAAGGATTAGGCTTTTGGAAAACCATTCCTACCTGATTACGGAGACGGTTGATATTAACCGAAGGGGAATATATATCCTGTCCAAAAAATTCTACCTTACCGTCAATTTTAATCTTACCTTCAAGTTCACCAATCCGATTTAAAGCCTTAAGAAGTGTAGATTTACCACAACCTGAAGGCCCAATCATCGCCGTAACGTGATTTTGCTTAAAATCTATATTTACTCCTTGCAGCACTTTCAAGGAACCATAGTAAAAACTTAAGTCTTTAACTTGAATTGAGGGAACTGAAATGTCAGTTACAAGGTCGGACAATTGAATTAGAGTCTCGCTGGAATTAGGATTAGATGGTTTGTTTTGCATAATAGCTAAATGAAGAAACTAACGGGTTTGCAAGCGGTTACGAGTTACCATACGGGATGTAACACTGACTATTACTACCAAGAA
>JBBQHY010000247.1:0-4197 GCA_038324415.1 Pseudanabaenales cyanobacterium
AAATTTCTCGATTTTCTCCAAACTGTTCATGATGAAGTTGATAGGTTATCAATTATCAGCTTCCATCATTAAGTGGTCTGTCTACTATGGCTGACCACTTTTCTTGACTGGTAATAACAGTTTTTAGTCTAAACTCCAGTAATGACTGGGTTGGATTAAGTCAGGCTGCCAAACTACTAGGGACAAAATATGACTGTTTAGCGAAAAAAATTAATAGGATGGAGGCTGATAGAATCTCTGGGAATAAAACCATCTGGAAAATTGGCAAACATTACAGAAGAAAACCACAGTCTAATAGATGGTAAGTAAATTGTAGATTAATAGAAAATATTTAACCCCAAAATTAACCCCTTCAATTTAATGAAATCTGAGAACTAATCCCAGTAAAGCTTTCAGACATGACGCTACTGCCTCCTAAGCGCTAGGTCGGCGGTTCAAGTCCGCCCAATCCCGTTCCAGTAATATCAATACTTTCAGCCCTGTGATTAGGTTTTACAGGGCTTTTTTATGCTATCTTCTGGCCCTGAAATCTAGACAAAACAAAGACAAAAAACATAAAATAGCGCATACTAGTACGTGTTTTAACCCCTACTTTAACCTCAAATCAGGTTAGTTTTAAGTATGGATTCTCGATCAGAAAAAGCTAAGTATCGACTAAAAGCTCTAAAAATTTCCATTTAACTGTATGGCGATCTGCTTTTATTTCTAGGCCACATTGCCGTCTAAACCCCTAGATGGAAAATTATCAGATATGGATAGAGCTACTCAAAAGTGTAGACAAAAGAAAATATATTTAGGGCTTAAAGTTGACGCTGCGGGATCAGATTAGCCGAAGCTAAAGCAGTGGATCAACTTTTAGATTTCACATCTCTTTCTGATATAGAAAATAAGTTAAATAATCAAGTTAACGACTTCCCAATTAATCTATGCCGCAGTTATTCAAACAAGTCAAGGTAATTGATGCCGTCAGTCAAACTGAATCTATACAAAATGTTTTATTTGATCGCAGTTTTCAAATTCTTGGAGACTCATTACCTGAAAATACAAATGATATTGAAATAACCGATCGCATAGGTCTAATTCTCGGCACGGGTTTAATTGATATGTACAGTCACAGTGGCGAACCGGGCTTTGAGAAACGAGAAACTCTATCATCTCTAACCGAAGCTGCAAAAAATGGCGGATATACAAAAGTTGGAATTTTACCCAATACCCAGCCAGCGATCGATAGTGCCACAGCCACAGAATTTTGGAGATCGCATTCTCTATTCCTACCTTGGGGAGCAATCACGCTAAATTGTGAAGGCAAAGCAATTACCGATTTAGCAGAACTAGCAGCTCACGTTGTTGGTTTTACAGATGGCAAGCCGATCTCTAATCTGGCTCTAGTCCGCCGAGTCATGGAGTATTTAAAACCTCTCCACAAGCCCCTAATGCTGTGGGCATGGCATAGTAACCTCGCTGAATCAGGAGTCATGCGTGAAGGTAAATGGTCTTTTCAATATGGACTTTCTGGAAGCTCTGTTATAGCCGAAACTGTTGCTCTAGCAGGTTTACTGGAATTAGTTGCCCTAACTAAAACTCCTACCCACTTCATGAAAATTTCCACTGCCCGTAGTGTGGAATTAATTGCCCAAGCCAAAAATTCCAATTTACCTGTAACCGCTAGCGTATGCTGGACGCATCTATGGCAAGAAGATCGAGATTTACATTCTTACGATCCTAATCTGCGCCTAGCACCGCCCCTAGGTAATTGCCAAGATCGAGCCGCCTTAATCAGTGGTGTTAAAAACGGAACTATTGATGCGATTGCTGTGGATCATACACCCTACACCTACGAAGAAAAAACCGTAGATTTTGAATCTGCTCCTTCTGGGGTCATAGGGTTAGATTTTGTTTTAGCTACCCTGTGGCAAGAGCTGGTAGTGACCGAAAAACTAACTTCTCTAGAACTATGGCGAGCCCTGAGCATTAAACCCGCCCAATGTTTGGGGATGAAAGATTTAGCTCTAAGTACATTATTCGATCCCAATTGGATTTGGAATGTTAACTCTCAAGCGATCGCCTCTATCTCCTCAAATACTTCCCTCTATGGTAAATCCCTCATAGGTAAAGTCCTCAGACCATAGCCATTTAGTTCATAGCAACATTTATTTCATAGAAGCTAAGAGACTTGCAATAGTGGGATAGTTAGATTTAAGTCCAAAGGTCTCAGGATTGACTACATTATGAATAAAGTGCCTTTTGTTAATACAAAACCGATCCCACTCCGCAACTTGAATCTTAAAAACTTTAATAACAATATCAATTAACCACGGCGAAAGCGTAAGTTGGGGTGGCCATCTGCCAATGGGTTTCTGAAAATAAGCACAAGCTTCAGCGATCGCCTGATTTACCGTTACCTTTGATTGCCCCAATACCAAACGGGCAGGGAAATCGAAATTATCTAAATCCCAACTCAATCTGGAATCATCAGTCGTCATTAACTTAGTAATAATTTGAGCAATGTCATTACCATGGATAAAATGAAAACTCCCTTCACCCTTCACCCAGCGGATTAAATTAACATATCTAGCTACTTCCCTCAATCCCCCCGAAAGATGAGAGTAGGGCTTATTACCGTCTCCACCAAATACCAAGGTCGGAAATACTGTAATAAGGCGATCGCCAATCGCAGAATTTTCCAACTTTTCTAAGCACTCATATTTAGAGCGAATATAATCAGTGCCAATTTCACCTGCGGATGGCAAAATTTGATTATTCTCATCTAAAATACTCTCTGTAGAGAAATAAATGGCGCGTTCACACACCGCAGGATTTATAGCAGCAAATAAATCTACAGTCTTGTGTAAATTGGTGTCAAAGGTAACTTCAGTCCCCCCCCAAGCAGCAGCAGTACTGACCACATAATTCATAGTCCCTAGCAATTCTCGATACTGGTCTATATTCTGCATTGTGCCTTCAATCACATTAATCCCAGAACGCACAGTTGTATCTACCTTAAGCTTAGAGCGATCGCGAACTAGCAGATAAAGTTCATAATCAGTTTTTTGGATTAGCGACTCCACCAAATAATGCCCCACACATCCACTAGCACCCGTAATAAAAGCTCTCTTAGTCATACTGCATCAAACAAAAAACTAAGCATATCTTATAAAGGATCGAGTAAACGATCTAGCTAACTAGGGGATCTACTCCCTTCCCAGTCAAAGATTAGTCTTTTGGGGGTGTGGGGGCTGCGCCCCCACGAAGGGGCTTTACCCCTTTACCCCATTTAAACTGTGTGTATTTCTATGGTGGGAAGGGAGTAGCTAAGAGAGTATGTCATAGCAAATATGTCTTGGCGTAATGGCATAATCTGAATGCTCAATATCTAAAGTATGCAAACACTCAAATAATTTCAAACATATGGAAAGAACTTTTCTAGCAATAAAACCTGATGGTGTCCAACGTGGACTTGTAGGCAGCATCATCAGTCGCTTTGAAACCAAAGGATTTAAGTTAGTAGCACTCAAAATGGTTAAAGTTAGCCAAGAGTTAGCAGAAAAGCACTATGGCGAACATAAAGAAAGACCTTTTTTCCCTGGATTAGTACAGTTCATTACCTCCGACCCACTTGTTGCAATGGTGTGGGAAGGTAAAGGCGTAATCATAGCCGCCCGTAAAATTATTGGAGCAACCAACCCTTTAAATGCAGACAACGGGACAATCAGAGGCGAGTTTGGTATTGATGTTGGTCGTAATATTATCCACGGCTCCGATGCTCAAGATACTTCAGATCGCGAAATTTCTCTATGGTTTACCCCCGAAGAAATTATTAGTTGGCAGCCTTCAGTTACATCTTGGGTTTACGAGTAATTGGATATACGGGTAAAAGGTATAGACAACAAAATAAAGTTGACTATTCTTAACAATCTGATACATTAAATGAGTCAGGATTTATAACCTGATTCATAAATTTTTAAACCTAATTAATTATTAAAATGACCACAACAGTACAAAGACGCGAAAGCGCCAGCGTATGGGAACAATTCTGCCAGTGGGTAACCTCCACCAACAACCGCCTCTATGTAGGATGGTTCGGCGTATTGATGATCCCTTGCCTACTAGCAGCAACCATCTGCTTCACCATCGCCTTTATCGCAGCACCACCAGTCGACATCGACGGTATCCGTGAACCAGTCAGTGGTTCCTTAC
>JBBQHY010000248.1:0-4186 GCA_038324415.1 Pseudanabaenales cyanobacterium
ACTGGCAGAATCCCCGCCACTAAAAACCTAGGCTTAGAATCTGTCGGCATAGAAAGCGATCGCCGAGGATTTATCGAGGTAGATGACACTATGGCAACTAAGATTCCGCATTTGTGGGCGATCGGTGATGCCACAGGCAAAATGATGCTAGCCCATGCTGCTTCTGCCCAAGGGGTTGTGGCTGTAGAAAATATTTGCGATCGCCTTGCCACCGTAGATTATTTAAGCATTCCTGCTGCTGCCTTCACCCATCCCGAAATTAGCTTTGTCGGTTTAACTGAACCCCAAGCAAAAGCCCAAGCTGAAACTGAAGGCTTTGAAATTGCCACTGTGCGCTCCTACTACAAAGGTAATGCCAAGGCACTAGCCGAGATGGAAACCGATGGTTTTGCTAAAATTATCTACCGTAAGGATAATGGTGAACTGCTAGGCGCACATATTATCGGAATTCACGCCTCAGATTTAATTCATGAAGCTTCAGCCGCGATCGCCCAACGAGCATCAGTGCATAACTTATCTCGAAATGTCCACGCTCATCCTACTTTGAGTGAAGTTTTAGAAGAGGCATATAAACGAGCAGTCCATAGTTAACCTCATACTCCCTTCCCACCGTAGAAATATACACAACTGAAATGGGGTCAAGGAGCAAAGCCCCCACTCCCCCAAAACACTAATCTTTAACTGGGAAGGAAGTAGCTAATCAGAAGCTCGGAAAACTTAAAACTACAAACTGAAATAGATTTTTTAGTGAATTAAAACTCGATTCACAAGATCTAATTTTCAAATGGGAAGGGTGTATATTTTCCTGAATTTAAGTCTATTCAGTAATTGCCGTAGAAGTTAATTCAGTTGCTAACTTCGGGGAAACTTTAGCCATGCCGAATTGCCAAATTTTTACTAAGAAATTACCCATAATTCTTGGAGAAGCGATCGCCCAGATATTAATTCCTAGGCAGACGATTCCTAAACTCAGCAAAATAAATGTCGGCGCCATCACCATCCCCACCACAAACCATGTATACACGTGTAAGATCATGGCTAAGGCATAGATTGTTGACATCAAAATAATTGGAGCTAGTTTAGGCGATCTGATACGGGATCTTAAACCCACAAAAATTATGGTTTGAAGCGTAGCAACCATATTTGCAGGTACAAGAAAGGCGCATATGGTAAGACAATAATTTCTTGAAAACTCAAATAAAGAATTAAGGTCAAACATTAACTGATTTAAAAGGAATCTATTTAAATTTTAGCTTAGTAAGCATCATTCATCGACATAATTCTAAGGCAAAATGTCAGATACATTCTAAAAAATATGGGATTAAAAAGATTACAATTTATTAGCATTAAGAATTTAGATAGCTTAAAGCAGTGGTTGTGCAATCTTATTTATCGAGTATCATGATTGACTTCAGCCGTATCAATATTGATTCTACGATCGCTGACTTACCCTATCATCTTTTCCAAGTCACCATTAATTCTAAGGTTAATGTGATTGCCCAAAGATTCGATCAAGATTCACAGGTTCCTGCTGTGGTAGTTGTGAACTGTGAGGGTTTGATCGTGAATATGATCTCTAGACGCAAATTTCTAGAATGTATGAGCAAGCCCTATAGGCTTGAGTTATTTAGTCAACAGTCAGTTCGGAAGATTATTCCTTTTATTACCACTCGCCCAATTCGTTTATCTGCTAGTACTAAAGTAGATGAAGCTATACGAATTCTCTTAAATCGTCCCGATGATATCGTGAGTGAACCAATTATTGCGATCGCTCAAGATGGTCTAAGAATCTTAGATTGTAATACGATTTTTTTGGCTCAGTCAAAGATTTTTAGTTTAGTTAATACAAAGCTCCAAAAGACCCTAGAAGATCTAGAGCAGTCTCGTAATGATCTTAAAAGCATTAACAGCCAACTTACTGAAGAAATTAGCGAACGGAAACGGGCAGAAGAGCAGCTTTTTTATAATGCCCTCCATGATGGTCTGACAGGTTTACCTAACCGAGTTTTATTTATGAATCGTTTAGACCAAGCCTTTAATCATTATCAACGCTCTAGCGATCGGCTTTTTGGCATTATGTTTATAGACTTAGATCGATTTAAGTTGGTTAACGATACCTTGGGACATGGAGCAGGAGATTTATTACTAACTCAAGTCAGCGATCGCCTCCAGCAATGCCTAAGAACCGTAGATACAGTTGCTCGACTTGGAGGAGATGAGTTTGCGGTTTTATTAGATGAAATTTATGCACTTAAACAGGCAGAGATGTGTGCAAAAAGGATTCAAGATTATCTTGATGCGCCCTTTAACTTAGACGGACATAAAATTTCCATTGGTGCCAGCATTGGTATAGCCTTGGTTAATTCCCAGTATAAATCTGCCGAAGAGTTGCTTCGAGATGCTGATATTGCTATGTATCAGGCAAAACGCCAAGGTAACAGTGGCTATCATGTCTTTCCTTGACATTTAGTTAATTCGGGGGCTATAGCATAATTTCACCTAAGAACTGCCTAGTACCAAGAGCGTAAAAAATGTACCGCTATTCCAGAGTGAATGTAAGAGCATAGGTGCTAAGAGATTTTGCGATCGCACGTAAACAAATCCCATAATCATGCCTAGTGCCGTTAGGGGAAGAATATCTGCCAAATTCAGGTGGGCGATCGCAAACCCTAAACCACTGATCAAGATACCCAACCAAGTAGCTAGGGGATAGAACTTAATTTTTTTACTGAGCCCAGAAATCAAAGAGGGTAATAAAAATCCTCTAAATAATAACTCTTCAAAAAATGGGGCGGCGATCGCTACGGTTGACCATAAAACCAATTTGGCAAGATCATTTTGACCTTCTGCTAAAATTGGCAAGAGCGGATTGCCTCCACCTTGACCATCTAATAACATTTGATTCAAAGCAGACACAATCAGGACTATGGGAATTGCCGCAATATATCCGCCCAAGCCCCAACCCAACCAATTCCAAGTCCAAAATTTGAATTTAAATAAATAATTTGGCAAAGGTAAAAACTTCTGAAGTGTCCCCCTAAAAATCAGCAACATTGGTGCCATTGCTAAAACGTAAGGAATTAAAATCAAAAATGATCGATCCGTTGAATTCCAACTTGGATCAGGATAAATTTTTAATAGCCGCAGGGCGATCGGCAAAAAGATTTGTGACATTGCCACATAGGCAGTAAACCATAGCACCATTACTTCCCAAGCTTTCGAGATCTGCCAAGGTGTATCCCAAACTAGGTCAGCTTTTGGCAGCAGTGGTGAACTTTTGGCAAAAAATAATCTTTGGATAGCCAAAATTATAATTAAAATTACACCTAAGCCGCCACCAATCACTGTCACACTGCTAGTAAGTATCAGTTTCTCTATGGCTTTTTCTGCTTCTCGCTCTTTAAGCTGAGTTAAATCTTCGATCTCAATTTGCAGTTGTTGGGCTTTATACAGTTGCTGTAGGGATTGAATCCGAAACCAGCCATCTAGCCCCGAAACAATCTCGGATTCGGCATCTGGAAAAATGAGACCAGGTTTTGACCATAGCCCTTTGAGGACTTCGGCGGTAATGGTATTTTGATTTGTGGCTTTTTGATTTGGAACTACTGCATATAAGACCTTTTCCCAAACTGCGATCGCCTCTGGGGTTTTACCAACTTTTGTATAAAGTATGCCTAGCCTTAAACTTAAATCACTAATATTTTGAAGTTCTCGATCAAGCTTTTGTTCCGAATTTTGCTTAGATTTCTCTCTAATTTTAAGGATACTCTGGTTAGACTTTAGGGCATTCTCGTATGCCTCCACTGCCTGTAAATAAATAGCTTGAGGCTCTGAGCCCACTAATGCATTTTTTAAGGATAAGCGTTCAGAGTCCTTGGGCTGCCATGCGCTCACCTGTAAGATTAAATCCGTTTGCATCAGATCTAATCGAGTTTGAGCTTGGGGACTATTGGCACTTTCTAGTAAAGATAAACCGATAAAGGCGATCGCTAAAATCGTCAGAGCAACTAGACTTACTTTCTTAACAGCTTGATTTATAGTTTTATTCAAAGTCACATTTTCGGTTCATAGTTTTAGCGATCGAGCTTAATTTGCTGCTAACCACTTTTGAGCATTTAGTCTTTGCATCACCGCAAATACCATGAGATCTAGGGTTGCTTTGCGTTCATCTAATAAAAATGGCTCA
>JBBQHY010000249.1:0-4182 GCA_038324415.1 Pseudanabaenales cyanobacterium
AAATTTCTCGATTTTCTCCAAACTGTTCATGATGAAGTTGATAGGTTATCAATTATCAGCTTCCATCATTAAGTGGTCTGTCTACTATGGCTGACCACTTTTTTTGACTGGTAATATCAGATTTTAGTCTAAACTCCAGTAGAAATATACACAGTTTAAATGGGGTTAAGGGGCAAAGCCCCTTCGTGGGGGCTGCGCCCCCACACCCCCAAAAGACCAATCTTTGACTGGGAAGGGAGTATGTTTTTGAGGTTTTTTGATTAAGCAATTGCCCAGCCAGTCGAAATTTATTTGCTTTGTGAGTGCTTGTAGGGCAGTGGAGAATTTTTATGAATTTCACTATCTTAGACTCAATCACTTTAGAGATAGTACATTATCAGTAATTGCTCTTGTTTTGCTCCTTCACCCTATCCTGTTTTAGATATCTTAGTTTTTATTCCTTAGTCGTAATAATAAGATTGGGCAAGCCTTCGAGCTTTTCTAATGATGGTGGTATATCAGTTTCAGGACAAAATATCATTAATCCATTGGGAATACACTCTATTTCCACAGGCACATGTCCTAATATTTCTCCATCTAAAACTACCCGTTGCGGGGGGGTAGTAGTGATCTTAAAACGTTTAGCACGGAGATAACCAATATCAGGACGATTTACTGCTTCTCCTTTCAGGGCAGAGGCTAGTAATTCAACGGAAGCAGAGATTGCATTGGCTATAGTTTGGGTTGCTACGATAGTTAGGTCCAAAAGTCCATCGTTAAAAATGATGCCCGCAGGACCTTGGGCTAAAATCGAGGTAGGTGGAGCGGCATTAGCGATTGTGACGGCGGCGGCAGACACTTGAATGATTTTATCTTCGGTTTCAATTTCCACATCAAAATGTTTCAGCTTTCCTAATTGCTCGATGCCTGCTGCTATATATGCTAATACCCCTAACCAATCTTTGGCATCTCGACCTGCCAGATTAACCGTTTCTGCTTCAAAGCCAATTCCCACTAATAACAGCATTGGCATCCCATTACAAATAGCGGCATCAACTGTGCGCGTGAATCCCCCCAAAATAAGTTCAGAAGCTCGAGCGATCGCAATAGGTAGTCCGAGGGCATTAGCAAAACCATTGGCGGTACCACGGGAAATAATACCCAAAGGAATATTTTTACCAATTAGAGCATCAGCCACAGCTGAAATCGTTCCGTCCCCTCCTGAGGCAATTAGGGCAGTTGCACCATTGGCGATTGCAGTTTTTGCTAGTTCCCGTGCACCAATTTCAGGGGTGGTAATTTGGATATCTAGGGCGATCGCTGGTTCTAGAATTGACTTAATTAATGCCAAATCATACTCAGGATTGCCTTGACCAGAAACAGGATTAAAAATTAAACATATAGATTCTAATTTCATGTCCCGAAGAAATAGTTACGTTAATAAAAAACCTCCCTATACATATTTAGGAGAGGCTTCAAATGGAATTTTTATTCCGAATTTTTATCTATGAATTAGTTGCTTTCAGGAGCAACTGCTTGAACATTACTGAGTTTAACAGCATAATAACCGATTACTGCTGCTGCTGTAAACCCAGCTAAAAATAGAGCTACTAGAATATCTCCGCCACTAGTAGTAATGCCTACTTGACCTAAAATACCCTTCCCGGTTAGGACTTCACCTACCAAGGCTGCAACGAATCCAATCATTGCCATCCGCCCGTTCCAAATTTCGGCAAAATTGCTGAATCCAAATACCCCTTGACCAGTGGGGTTGACGTTAGTTTCTGCTAAATTGATTTTGTTGGTAACCATTTCTTTTCCCTATTTGAGATTAAAAATACATTACATCATATGTAACAAAATGTAAATATTAATTGCGTAATTGCATTAATTACCAGATCAAATCATTACATAAAAAACTAACTTGTATAGCTTTTCATGATCAATATGCTTCTATTTAAGATTTATCTAATAATTTTGCCAATTTATACGCTAAATTACTAAGCAAGATTTGGTATTATGCATTCGTGCTTCAGGTTGCAAACTTTGTTGAAGATGTGGAGATTAGTCAGTGACAGAACCTATTTTGAATACCCCAAATGCCGATAGTACAGAAAAACTACAAGAGCTCTTAGAAACAATTGCCAGTGGCATAAACAAAACTGAGGAGATTTTGGCACGTTCGCTACAGGTAGAAGCAGAAGTTTCCCAGCATCGGGAGGCGATTTTAGCTGCGGTTCAAGAAATTGGTGGGGAAGAAACCATACAGGCTTTACACCAGAAGTTAGCAATGGCTAAGGAATTGGTGGAAACGGATGTATCTTCTCAAGTTGAAGAGAGACTTCAAACTTTAGAGGCGGAATTTAAAGCTGTTGAAGGCTCTGTGGCTCAGTTTCAAAAGGATACTAAGTTGGTATCTCAATTAACTTTACATACTGAACGTAAAGCGTATGAAGTGGTTGGAGTTCAGGCAGATATTGAGCAGATTGCTAATGTTGTAGGTAGCACTGTAGGGGAATTGGGTGGTTTAGATGGCTTGGAGTCTATTCAAAAAGAGCATAAAAGTTTTTTACATACTCTAGAAGAAATTAAAACTGAAACCCAGCACTTTCAACAGCTTCATACAGAGGCTCGTCATATTGATGAAAAATTAACACTGATTCAAGAACGGTTGCAGGCTGTAAATAATCTGGTTTCTGGATCTCAAGTTGAGTTGGGACAACAAGCCTCATTCGCTGGAGGTGATATTAGTCAGCTCATTTCCCATAGTATTCAAGAACTAAAGCAAGAGCAACAGGCGATCGATAACGATCACAGGCAAAAAATTAGAACCTTAGAGCGTAAGCAGCAGTCTTTAATTTCTCTAATTTTAGGCGGAGTTGGCGTAGCTGTAGTTTTGTTAATTGTGATTTTGATAGTTGTTGTAACTAAAAAGTAGTTTCGTGGGGAATTATTTCCCCCAAGTAGCACGTATTACTATGGATGATTTAACTGAAGCTTTAGAGTTAGCAACATTAGATGAACTGCACTACTGTGCAGAAATTTTGTTTAGGCGTAAGTTTAATCCTATTGATTATTTAACTATGCCACAGGTGATTGAGCTGAAAAGTAGAGATAGATTGGAGTTGATTGCAGCGATCGCCCAAAGATTTAAGTTCTTAGGGGCAGATGGGTTTACGGTACTGAAAGGTAAAACAAATCAAATTAGTTATCGTCAGATTTTAGAAAGAGTTTGTCAACATCTAGCTATTGCTTATTCACAATCGCAAACTGTGCCAGAAATTGAAGCTGAGTTGTTTTTATCATTGATTCAAAAATCTTGGCAAAAGTTATCACCAAAGGAACGTAGACGCTTAAATGATTCGATGCAATTGGCGTTAACTGAATCAGATCTGCAAAAAAGTTTGCCAAGTGGTGCCGATCCTCTGGGTTTAGTATTAAAAGGAACTGGGGCAATCGCTTTAAGTACAGTTGTCCAACCTGTAGTTATGAATTTTTTAGCTAAGCAGTTTGCGATTCATTTGGCGACCTATCAAATTGGGCAAGAGGCTATTAAATTAGGCGGTACGGCGATCGCTAATAAGTTACAGATTTATGTAACTTCGAATATTGCTCAGTATGGCATGGCATCGACTGCGGCTCGGTATGCATTAGCTAGAACGGCTTTTTCTTTTATCACTCCCGCTTTATGGGGTGTGTTTTTTGCGGATTTGGGCTGGCGGGCGATCGCTACAAACTATGCTCGCATTATTCCCGTCATTTTTACTTTGGCACAGATACGTTTATTAAGGGACGTTTTATAGGCTATTCTTTTACTCTTTATCGGTAAAGGGAAGATTTAATAATCAGGATATAAAATACGTCCTCAAAAAAATATTCCAAATTTCTAAAAATAACTTACAGCACTTTGATTTCAAATCCACCACAAAAAGGGTTGCAGGGCGTAGCCTCGTTATGGTTTTTACTTTTCTATCTGTGGCACGTTTGATCGTAATTCGCTGTAAGTCTTTTATGGTTTATTCCGCTTGCCCTATATACTTCAATTTTTAGAGGTGCCTTTAAACTGGAGTTTAGACTAATAAGTACCTCTAGCAGGAAATCTCCCGCCAGTTAAAACTGACAGGATAAGTTCGTAAATCCGAAAATTATTTACGAGGCGATGTCTTCAGGCACTTTCTTTATCTTAGAAAACCCTTTTTTGAC
>JBBQHY010000250.1:0-4178 GCA_038324415.1 Pseudanabaenales cyanobacterium
GAGTGATGGATACTATGCAAGTACAGTAGGTAAACATGGAAATGAAAGAATGATAAAAAAATATGTAGAGGCGCAAGGAAGAGAATATTTAGAATTACATTCTAACAGTCAACTAAATCTCTTTTGAGTTCGATACCCCGCTGCTTGCGGCGGGGTTCTTCATTTGAGTTTTAATTATGCTTGGGCGATCGCCATTCACTAAATTTTGGGTAGGATGGGTGGGTAGGTATTATTAACTCTGCGGATAGAAAGTCTTCAATTATATATACTGGTTATATCTACCAAACTTCCTTATCTTCTATCCCTGTAATGAATCTTCAGCAACTAATCAAACCAGATTTAATACTTGCTAATCCTATTTGGTTTCTAACCGCAGATCTGCTTAAGCAGTACAATTTACGTGGCTTAATTTTAGATGTGGATGATACTTTGCTAGGAAATAATGATATGGAAGTCTCCCCAGAAGTGAAGCAATGGATAGATGCAACCCGTAAAATTTGCCAAATCTGTCTCGTTAGCAATAACTTTAGTCATATTCGCATTCAAACTATTGCCCAAAAGTTAGATCTCCCATATCGTAGTCGAGCCGCTAAACCATCCCGTCGTGCAGTGCGCGAAACCCTAGCAACAATGAAACTCCCCCATGAACAAGTTGGTATGGTTGGCGATCGCATTTTGACTGATACATTAGTGGGAAACCGTTTGGGAATGTTTACAATTCTTATTCTACCGCCCCATCTGGGTAAGGATACATCTTGGTTGGGTGGGCGATCGCAATTAGTCCGTAATTGTGAAAGTTGGCTTATCCAGAAATCAAAAACCAAAGCTTAATATTGAGAACGATGCTTTAGAGGTTATTGATTAGTTAACCTATATCCTGTTGAGTAAATGTAAGATACAGCAACCAAACTTCGGTCTACTGATAGAACTATGCCATATTCACTAGATTTAAAAAAAAAGATAGTAGCTGCCTATGAAGCAGGAAAAACATCAATTCGTAAAGTTGCGAAACATTTTATGGTCAATCAGAAAACCGTTGAGAGATTGGTAAATCAATTGACTAACCATAGTCGGTCGGGTTTGATTATTACTGCGATTTTGATTGGGATTTCTGCCTATGGCATAGATACGATAGCAGATAGGCTACTTTTAGGGAATATCTCAGGAAGGGGATATGAGAGTCTAGCAACAGTAAGAACACAAGTGCTAAAAATGCCAGTTGGGGCAAGTTTAGCAGGATATACCAAAAGAATTATAAATGAACATCCAATAGCAATTGAAATTGAAAATACAAACAGTAGTGGGCATAAATGGTACAACGGTACTTGGTTTAATGACACCCCATACACACAAAAACCACGACTAAATGTATACTCAACTACCTCTGACAATGTACTTAAGGTAGACGCTGGTGGAAGATTAATGAGTGTATCGCCAATACTTGTACCTGGGACATTACCTCTCTTGCCCGGTAAAGATGGGTTCTATATAGAATATGAATATAGGTTATCAAATAATCACCCAGACCATTTCTCAGCTGTATGGTTATTACCATTTGAGTGGAAATACTCAAGTGGTGATGGATGGGGTAGTGGAGGGTTAGGTCCAACTCAACCAAAAACAAGTAGGCTTAATTCATTAGATGCATATTATCCAGACCTATATCCAGATGACCCATTGGGATACACAAGATACATGGAACTAGATGTAGATGAGAGTGGATTTGGACCAGGACTAACAGGAACAATTCACTCATGGGGTTCAATTAACACAAATAATATTGCAGATGGGGCATTCAACTTACAGAATCCAAACAAAGTATCACCAAATGCATTAGACAGGACACAATACCATAAATTTGGTGCCTCTTATAATCCTATAAACCAAACAGTAAGTTGGTATCTTGATGATATATTCCAATTCACAGGAATAGCTCCAGCTGTACCATTAGTGGGAAAGAGACAAAATTTTTACTTGTTAATATGGAACCAAACACATGGGGCTAATGTACCCTACTCAATGTATATTAAATCTGTAAGAGCATACACAACACGAACATCTACAATTCCAGAAGTTTAAGTCTATAAATAAATACAGCCTATTGAATCAATGTAAGGTACTGCAAACAAAAAATAGTCTACTAATTGAACTATGCCATATTTAATAGATTTAAGGAAAAAGATAGTAGCTGCATAGGTCGCAGGAAAACATTAATCTTTAAAACTGGTTTGCCAAGTGCTGCAATTTTTTAACTCTTAATCCCTCAATAGGCTATAACTAGCTAATTTAATATTAGTCAATAGGTGCTGTCATAACCTGCTTTAGAATTGTCAGCCCTTTTTTTAACTGTCTTGATACTGTAACCGCACTAATACCAAGGATTTCAGCAACTTCACGGTGGGTAAATTCTTTCAAAAATACAAACTCCACCACCTCACGGGTACGATCTTCAAGATGAGATAGTGCCTGATGTAAGCGCATATTATCTTCCTGTGCCAACTGAAAACTGCGGTATTTAGTATCTTGGACTAATTCTCCTAGGGACGTACATCCGTCATCATCTTCATTGACTGGTGCATCTAGGCTTAAGGGCGATCGGTTCTTACAGGCAAGCTTAATTTCCTGCCATTCCGTTACTTTTATGTTTAATGCCTCAGCAATTTCCAGATCGGTTGGATCTCGCCTGAGCTTGGGACGCAATTCGCGGATGAGCTTGGAGCCTTGGTTATACAAAGTTAGCCACTGCCTTGGCATTTTCATGGTGGGGCTTTTATCCCTCAGGTAATGTTGGATTTCGCCCCGAATATATGGCACAGCAAAGGTGCTAAAGGCAAAGCCTCGATCTAGATCAAACTTTTCGATCGCCCGCAATAATCCCATGGAGCCAACTTGGAGCAGGTCATCATAGCTTTCTGTACATTGATTTGACCAGTGATGGGCTTCTTTTTTAACCAAGCCAATATTTAACTTGACAAGGCGATCGCGTAGGGCAATCGTGGGTTCAAACCGATAGATTTCAAAAACCGTCAAAGTTTCTGCCTTGAGAATACCAGAAGGGGTATCATCACTGACATTTCTACTTAAATCCTTAAGGGAACCTCTAGAAATAGTCGTAGGTGGAGGATAGGCTTGCACTTTTTCTCCTAATGCCTCTGCAACTATCCCCTCTGCATAGGTTTGGACAAACTGATGGATATAAGGTACAGCAAAAGCCTTAAACGGTTGCGGAGAAAACTCAGGATTAAAAATTTCTACAGCATGGGCTAATCCTTGTAATCCAGCCTGAATAAAGTCTTCAGGGGTATTCAATTCTTGCTTAGTTGAACTTTTTAACACTCTATGGACAAGCTCTGAATTTAACTCTAAGATTTTGGTTTTTATTTCAATCTGCGACTCTGGGGAGTCAGAGCTATGGTAAGCCCTAAGTAGTTGTATGGTTTGAGCAGACTGATTGGAGGTATTGATTGACATCTCGCTCAAACTCAAAGTTAGGTGAATCTAAATTAAGGCTTGGAACCATGAAAACTTACTATAAACGAAAAAATATAAAACTAATAAGAGCAAGAAATTTACTCCTTTACCTGCCAAATATAACTAATATTTGAAGGATTCAACTCCATTTACATTAGGTGTATTTTTAGCGAGCAGCGATTAATCAAAAAATAGCATCTTTTAATGATGTGTATGCCAAGAGCAATTATATTAATTTTACTACTGCTTGATTATCTAAAACTAATTGCTTAGTTAGAAGATCTTTGATCGTAATGCGAAGAGTGCGTTGATCGTCTACTTGAAATATAATTTTTAAGCGATCCCTTCCCGGCTGGCCAAGAGGATCGAGGGGAGCAATCACCTGTTCATTAAGCTTCTGTGCCACATTTTGCGCCTGCTTTAACAGCCGAGTAATTAGGCGATCGCCTTCAAAATATACCTCTAAATTAGTTTCCCCTAATTCACCAATTACCAATTCAATACTGGGCTGATCGGGCTGAGACGCACCTAAGATCAATTCTATGGGTGCGGTAGGATAGACTATACCCGCTTTAATAATGGGATGCCAATTGTGTTGACGATGGCGTTTATCCCAGAACCTAATCCCGTAACTGTGATAGAGAAAATCTTGAAGCTGAAAACTTTGATTCAAAGCACCGTGGGCGATCGCTTCAAAAGGCATATAG
>JBBQHY010000251.1:0-4169 GCA_038324415.1 Pseudanabaenales cyanobacterium
TCGCTAAAAGCATTGGATCTGCTGATCGTGCGTTCTGAAGAAATTGCCCATCTGTATCCTGAGACAGTTTATATCCCCACAGGTAATAGTCAGCAATCATTAAAATCAGGTCTACATGATGTGCAGATTACGAGTTTCCAAGATACTGTCTTAATTAGTACGCCCAAAAATATTTTTAATCCTGAAGCTCGCAAACTTAAGGAAGATTTTCAACAGTTATGCCAAGCTGAAGAAAGCTTCCGCAAAATTATCATTGATATGGCGAATACTGAGTTTATAGATAGCTCAGGGATTGGGGCATTAATTTCCTGTTTACAAGTTTTACGTCAATCTGATCTTCAATTTAATAGAACCGAGCCAACAGAATTAGTACTTTGGAGTGTAAATCCACAGGTGTTATCGATTCTAAAAATGACTAAGATCGATAGCATTTTCTACATTGAGCCGTCCACTAGAACTAACCGATCGCTAAGTACCAAAAATCAAAAAGTAACTAAAACTAAAGGGCATCGCCTTGCCTCAATCTTTCATCGCATCTATCACTCGCTTATCGGTATGCCGATTCTATGTGCGATCGCCTATGTGTTGTATTTCCTTTATCCAGCGATCGAGTTAGATCCCCAAATCCCTGTACATCCATCCGTGCGTAGTTTTCCAAAACGAATCATGGATATCTTTGGCTCCTTAATTGGATTGAGTGTTACCGCAATTTTGTTTATTCCTTTAGCGATCGCCATTAAATTAGAGAGTCACGGTTCCATATTATTCCAGCAAAAACGCGCAGGACTGATGAGCAAACCCTTTGATATTTGGAAATTCCGTTCAATGGTAAAAAATGCCGAAATGCTCAAACAAAAAGTTGTAAATCAGATCGCCGATGCTGCCGATAGTAATAACTCTAATGGAGATGGCGGTAAATTCTTTAAGAATAGCAACGATCCACGAGTCACAAAAGTTGGGCGGATTCTACGAAAAACTAGCTTAGATGAAATTCCGCAATTCTTTAATGTGCTAATGGGCGATATGAGCCTTGTGGGGACAAGACCGCCAACTTTTAACGAGGTGGGGCTATATGAGTTAGAGAATGAATATACCGATGCCAAAATGACCGAGTGGAGTCGTCTTGATGTGAAACCAGGAATTACAGGTGTATGGCAAGTCAATGGACGATCCAGCGTCAAAAGCTTTGAAGAAGTGATGGAGTTTGACCTATCATATAAGCGACAGTGGAGTTTAAAATATGATCTCTGGTTGATCTTCAAAACGATCGCCGTTTTATTTAATCGTAAAAACAGTGCAGTCTAATCATGGAAAAGCAAGATGACATTAAATCCACCATTGTTGCGATAGTCAAAACCTCCCAGAACAAATTAGGCTTTTGTTTGATTTTCGTATTTTCAGTTTTATCCATCGGCATTTTTAATGCTAAATCATCCCTAGCATTACCTTTGTCCTCTGGCGATCGCATTCGATTACTTATTCCTGAGGGTGAATTATTTAGTGGTATTTATGAAGTTAATATCGATGGCAATATTCAAATTCCCTATCTCGAACCTTTGCCAGTTAAGGGATTAGAAATCTCCGAAGTTAAACAAAAAATTTATCGCACCTTAATCGAGCGCAAATATTTTCAGCCGCAGTTTTTAATCGTCAATGTCAGCATTTTGCAATGGGCTTCGATTCAGGTAAATGTGGCTGGGGCAATCTTTCAATCGGGACGTGTTTCCATCAATAATCGGAGTGCGGAAGAGAGGAAGCTCCAAGAAAATCAGACTTCAGGAGATAGCCCACCCGATCGCTACTTGACAGCAGCTTTGCGGGGTGCAGGTGGAGTCACTCCGAAAGCTAATGTCAAAGAGATTCGCGTGATTAGAGATGGATTGGAGCAGGTTGTCGATCTGTCGGGCATATTTACAGGCTCAGAAGTGGAAGATGTGCCTCTGATAGCAGGCGATCGCGTGATTGTGCCAGAACTCCCAGAGCAGCAAAACTGGTTAGTAAGACCTTCACAAATCACGCCTATAGGGGTTCGCGTATTTCTCTCTAATTTAACTATTCCCGCCAATAGCAACGCCAGTTCATCTGCAAAGTCTGATGGTTCGGGATTTTTCTATGGTGCGAGGCTCTCTCAAGCCGTTATCTCTGCAAACTGTCTTGGCGGTACGTCATCGACTAATGCTTCACGCCGAGCCGTATTAGTCCGTACTGATCGCCAAACAGGAGAAACGAAAGTATTTGATCGAGATGTTGAAGCTCTAATTCGCGATTCTACCGATGATAAAAACAATCCATTTCTGATGCCTGAAGATGGAGTAGGTTGCTATGATTCGGCAGTTTCAGATGTGCGAGATGTGGTGCGAACAATTACAGATATTCTCTTTATACCCTTTAACTTGATCTTTAGAGGAAGATAAAACATGACTGCTAATGAACCACTAAACTCACTAAATCAATCTCTAGCGATCGCAGATATATCTGACGATAGTTCTGGAGCAAGCAAAGTTAAATATTGGCGATATGCCAGATATGCGGCGATCGGATTAGCGGTAAATGTGGCTCTATGGGGCGTGACTTTAACCTATCTCAAAACTGCAAAAGCAGTTTATACAAGTGGTTGGGCGATGATTGTACCTGGCGCTAGTTCGGGGGTGAGCGTCAACTTACCAGAAATCGGACAAGCGAGTTCTTCCAGCAGTTCACCTTTTGGCAGTGCCTCAATGGACCCAAGGGCAAATTATCAGTTTCTGATCACCAATGAATCAGTTTTAAATGAAGCTGCTGAACAATTAAAGATTCCCGTCAAACAACTTGGTAAGCCCAAAATTAAACTCATTGACAATACTTCAATCATGGAGTTTGAGGTTACAGGACCAACTGCGGAAGATGCCCAAAAGCGATCGCGGGCTATCTATGAAGCGCTCCAAACTAAATTGACACAATTGCGCCTAGAAGAAGTCGCCAAACGGGAACAAGGAACTCAAGGAACCTTGACTTCTGCAAGAGAGAAGCTGCAACAAGCTCAACAAAATCTTTCTGAATATAAAGCTTTATCAGGATTAAGTTCTAATGATCAAGTCAAGGATCTGTCTACTAATATCGAACAATTACGCAAGCAAAGAGTAGAAAGCTTTGCCCAAGTCCAACAAATGACCACCCGTTTATCTCAGTTATCCTCGGATTTAAACCTTACGGTTCCTGAAGCTGCCAATGCTTTTCTATTGCAAGCAGATCAATTGTTTCAACAGAATTTAAAAGACTACAACGAATCAAGTGCTTTGCTAGTTGTTCTGAAATCAAAATGGGGTGATAATCATCCCCTAGTTGTTAAGGAAGCGACTAGACAAGAGGCGACGAGGTTTGCCATGCTTGATCGCGCAAGTTCGCTTTTAAGAAGAAAAGTTGATCGCTCCACTTTACAGAATCTGAGTATTAAGAGTGAATCAGCTTCTAGTCGCGAAAGTCTCTTACGTGATTTAGTTGCCATGCAAGCTGATCAGCAGGGACTTGTTGCTCAAAACAAAGCCTTAACTGACCAAATTCTAGAATTAGAAGTAAGTTTAAAAGTTCTCGTTCAGAAACAATCTAAGTTCGATAATCTCCAACGGGAAGTCCAAATTGCTGAAGCCATATTTGCTTCGACCCTAGCTAAGCTAGATATCGGCAAGTCCGATATTTTTATCTCCTATCCCGTTACCCAATTGATCATGGAGCCGACCTTACCCGATGAAAAGACTTCACCTAAACCTACCATTGTCTTTGTAGGTGCGGGGATTGCCTCTATCTTCATTACCACTGGATTAGCCCTGCTTTGGTGGCGTAAAGAAACAGCCCTTTACATCAAAGGCAAAATCAAACTGTCCCATAGAGCGATCGCAGAATCATGAAGGAAACCATCGAGCCACAAAACTTTGCGGAGAAAGCGATCTGGATTTCCATTATCTGGACTTTTGGGTTCTATGCGATCGGTGGACTGTATATTTTAGGAGCAGTCCTAGCATGGATATTATTTGCTCATCTCTGCATAAAGCTATGGAAACAAAATGATGACACCCCCTTAGAGGAGAGAATTACCATCCCTTGGGGAATATGGGTTTGGATAGTAAGTATGTTAGTCATGCAGCTTGCTCTGGTGATGGGACATCTCGATTTTAATCTGGGATTAGGCGAAA
>JBBQHY010000252.1:0-4164 GCA_038324415.1 Pseudanabaenales cyanobacterium
AGTTGATTTAGATCGAACTTGCGAGAGATCTCGGTTAAGATTTTTTCTCCTGCTTCTAGGTGAATTGAGAGATTAAGCGATCGCAAATTTACGGTCTGATCTATTTGGCTTTGTAAATACATTTCAATTTGTCGGGAATATTCATTGTAAATAGCTTGGTGCTTAAACTGCGCTAAATCAAAATCCCCATTAAATCTGTAATTAAGATGGCGGAGCATATTCAAATTAAATTCTGCGGTCACGCCTTGGGCATCATTGTAGGCAGGTTCTAGAAGCGTCATGGATTTATGTAAGTCTATGCCTAACAAAAAATAGTCTCCCGCTTGTAATGCTCCTGTAATTTGCTCGAAAAAGCGATCGCATTCTTGAGGATTGAGATTACCTAAACTGCTACCTAAAAATACCAACATTCTTTTAGGGATGCGATTGGCTAAATGATTAATTCCAAAACTATGAAGGCGTTGTAAAGCTAACTCATAGGTACCAACTAAGCCGTGGACTTCGAGGGTAGGATAGTCATTTAATAGGGCAAAGGCACTTGTTTCTAAAATCCCTGCACTGATATCAATGGGGACATAATGTAATGGATATTTAAGATTTTGATAGGCATTTAATAAAATCCGAGTTTTAATGGCACTGCCACTGCCTAGTTCGACTAATTCACAGGAGCCAGTAATTGCGGCTATGTCCGCAGCATATAACTCTAAAATAGCGGTTTCGGTGCGAGTTGGATAATATTCAGGTAAGTCACAAATCTGTTCAAATAATTCTGATCCAAGGTCATCATAGAAATATTTGGCAGCAATGGCTTTTGGGTATTTTTTTAAGCCGCTAATCAAATCATTATTACTTTGATTTATAGCTTCGGAATTAATAGCTACAGCATTAATTAAACGTTCTAGAGATAAGCGATCGCTATTTATTGTCATTAGATTTGCTATAAAAATTTATGATTAGATTTATTAAGTAACACTACAGATTAATCCTGAAAATTAACTAAAAGTTGAGCTAATTTTTAACTGAAGAGTTGTCACTAAAACTTCAGCTAAAAACTAAAGTAAGGAAATAAATCCGCAACAGGAAAAGTAAACTCAGGTAAGATTTCTTCTCCACTTAAAATATCTACGGAACTGAGGAGGCGAACGGGTTGAAACTTTTGATTAGGATCATACTTATAAGTCAATACATATTCTTCTTCAGGATTGATTATCCAAATTAGTTGAGTACCGTTTTCAAAATACTCTATAACTTTCTGATGAATCTCAGCGACCGTGTTGCTAGGTGAAAGAATTTCTATTGCCAAATCTGGTGCTCCCTGCCCAAACCCTTTAGGTAACTTCTTTAGCCCTTTCAATCTCTCTTTACTCAAAAATGAGATGTCAGGCGATCGCTTGTTGCCAGATTTCATAGTGAAGGCTGTACTTGAGTCAAAAATTACGCCTAATTGTTTTGAACTGACAAAGCTATAGAGGGCTGACACTAAAATAACCGCAATACATCCATGCTCCAGACCAGAATTGCTCATTACTAATTCTCCCTCCACAAGCTCATATTTATTGCCATCATCGGGTAGCGCCATTAACTCTTGATCTGTCCAAGCCTTAGAAATTACTGGAGGTGATGTTGCGATCGCCATAGGTTTAGGTTTAGTTTCGTAGTCCAATAAACATAATATTAGACCAGTTATTAAATAGCCTATCAATATATAGAGATCGCTCCAGCCACGACCTCTGTTTTTAGAGCTAACTGAGCTGTGATCGTAAAGGGTTCAGAGGTAAATAGATCTAGAGATGCTAAACCACAGGCTCGATTAATTTCTGGCATTGCCGCTAGGTGTAGGGCTCCTAATCTGGCGATCGCTCCATCTAAAGTAGTTGTAACTACCACATCTAGACCCGCTTGGATCGCTAACTTTGCTGCCTTTTGGGCTGTTAGAATTCCACCCATTGCCATTGGTTTCAAGATTACAATCCTTGCAGCTTTTGTTTTAATTACCTGTTCTAGTCCTTCCATATTTTTGACGGATTCATCGGCGGCGATCGCTATTGACACCGCATTACTTACTTCTGCCATTCCCACAAGATCATCAGATTCTACAGGTTGCTCCACATACTCAATATCCAAATCTGTAAAAGCTTTGAGCTTGGTAATTGCCTGTGGTACTGTCCAAGCTTGATTCGCATCAATCCGAATTTTTATGCCCTGACTACCAAAGGTATTAGCCATCTTCCGTATAGCTGTAACTCTCTGTAGGTCTTGATCATCGCCAACCTTAACCTTTAGGCATTGGTATCCTACTTGGTATAGTTGGCGGGTTTTTTCTGCTGCTATTTCTGGGGACACTTGGCCGATTAGGGCATTCACAGTAACTATAGGACGATGGTGGGGATGTAATAGCTGAGCTAAAGATATTTGCTGACGGGCTGCTAATAAGTTTAAAAGTGCTAACTCGATCCCGTGTTTGGCAGCAGGTGGGAGCCTATGGGGTGCAAGTAAATTAGAAATATCATCTAAAGTGACGATCACTTCTCCAATTAATAGATCTTGAATTCGTTTTAGCGATCGGGCAGTATGAATGATCGTCTCCATACCAAAGTCTGCTAATGGAGAAGATTCCCCCAAGCCAAAATTTCCAGATTGATCAATCACTTGAATAATAATCCCTGTGCGATCGCGGATAGGCTGAAGGGCAGTTATTATGGGCTTTCGCAGATTGAGCTTATAAAATTGCAGGTTAATTTGCTTGATAATAGTTTCAGACATCTGCTCAAGTAATTAATCCAAGTAATTAATAATCGAATCGTATGGAACGAGGACTTTTATGGATACCCCTATTGGTTGTGTTTATCTGGTTGGCTTGGGCGGGGCGACAGGAATACCAAAAGCTAGAAGCCTTTAAGGTTTGGGCAAAGGACTATGAACGCCATAAGTATGACATCTATGCAATTTTAGGACAACAGGGCGATCTCTTGACATGGGGAACTCCGACAACCAAAGCCCCGATTAATCTTAAAACTATTACCTTTGCTGAAATTCACTCGATCCAACTCCAGCTAGATCAACAGCTTTATGCCGAGGTTCCCGCCCAGCCTCCCGATCCTATTCCTAAAAAAATCTCGATCCTGCTCAATTCTGATCCGAATTTAAATATTCCTTTTACTGATATTGCGATCGCCTGTAGTTGGTTTAGATATTTAAGCGATCAGCTTCTGAACTTTAAACTTGAATCTAATTAAGGAGATTTCCTTTAAAGAATTTACCCAGCCCCTAATTCTAGGGGTTCTGAAAATCAAAGTCCCCAGAATTGGGGATTTAGGGGCTTCGGATTGAGTAATTTATTTGCTAAAAACCGCCTAAGCTCATTGTTCGCCTTCTGAATGTAAACCTAGCTAATATGATTACGTGTAATGTTGGATTAGAGATTAGAAAATTATGCTTGAATCAAAACTAGAATTGCTTACAGTGAATTACGATCAAACGTGTCACAGATAGAAAAGTAAAAACCATAATGGGGTTCCGCTCGCGACCCTTTTTGTGGCGGATTTGAAATCAAAGTGCTATAAAACCCCTGATTTAGCTATTAATTTATATGAAACAGACTTTTATGCTTAGAGATTGGAGTAGTCAAAATTTTTAAGCTTGGGGCAATGGTAATCACTAGATATAGAGAACTTAATGGAAGAAATTGGATTATTGGGCAAACAGCAAAAGCAAGAGCTTCGCAATCGGTTAGGAATTCTGATTGGACATTTGCTGAAGTGGGAATCTCAACCTGAATTGCGTGTTAAATTAGGAGAGCAACTATTCGAGAACAGCGCGATCGCATAAATCTCAATTTTACAGATAATCCCAGTTTAAAGTCCTATTTGGCTTAAGCAATGAGTGAAGCTTAGAAGTTATCCCTCTCATTAGTTGTAAGAGAAACACCTCTCGACTATCCAGATTTACCCTCAGATTGCCCTTATACAGTTAACCAAATCCTCGATCCTAAATTCCCAGAGCAATTTCTATAGTCATCTATAAACTGGAGTTTAGACTAAAAACTGTTATTACCAGTCAAAAAAAGTGGTCAGCCATAGTAGACAGACCACTTAATGATGGAAGCTGATAATTGATAACCTATCAACTTCATCATGAACAGGTTGGAGAAAATCGAGAAATTTC
>JBBQHY010000253.1:0-4152 GCA_038324415.1 Pseudanabaenales cyanobacterium
ATCCACTAACAATGATTCTTCGGGAGATAAAAATTGCACGGAGTCTTGATTCATGGTTTCTACATCTAAAGTTTCTTGATATTAATTTTTGGACATAATTTCTGTAATCATGCGCTGGGCACTAGAGCCATAGCTGCCACCGAATAAATTGAAGTGATTAAGAATATGGTACAAGTTGTAAAGAGTTTTGCGGGACTTATAGCCAGAATCTAGGGGAAAAGCTTGGTTATAGGCTTGGTAAAACTGTGGAGGGAACCCGCCAAATAATTCGGTCATGGCTATATCTACTTCCCGATCGCCAAAATAAAGAGCAGGATCAAAAATAATAGGTTTACCCAATTGATCAAAACCCATATTGCCTGACCATAGATCTCCATGAACTAATGATGGTTGGGGAGTGTAGGTTTGAAAAAATTTTGGAATCTGAGATCGGAGTTCTTGATCGGAAGCGATCGCCTTAAATCCCTTTTTTCTTGCCAATTTTAGTTGAGATAACAGTCGATGTTCTAGCCAAAAATCGCTCCAACTAGATTGCCAGTTATTAATTTGGGGTGTAGAGCCAATGGTATTTTGTTGATCCCAGCCAAAGCCTGAATTACTTGTAACTTGGTGCAATGCGGCTAGATTTTGCCCAAGTTGTGACCAGTTGGAATTTTGCCCAAACTCAACCCACTCCAACACAAGATAGGACGTTCCCGAAGTTACACCCCAACAAATTGATTTTGGCACTTGAATAGTTTGGGTATGATAAATTTGGTTAAGGGCGATCGCCTCTGCTTCAAACATCCCCACCCGAATTGCTGTATTAGTTTTGACAAAAAATTTAGGAGAGAATTTAGAGGTGCGATCGCTTAACGAAAATGCCTGATTAATGCAACCACCACTTACAGATTGCTGGATGGGATCAATCAACCTGTGTCCTATTACTGCAAATATATGGGCGGCAATTTCTTTCAACATAATCCAAGTTTAAGTAAATAAAACAAAAGCCACTGCGGATTATGGCTATGGCTTCTACTTTATCGAAATTGAGAAAATGGGAAAATTAATTAGGCACTACCTGTGAAAATTACATCTAAGAATTTAGCCTGAGCTTCACTCATAGGACGGCGTTTACCTTCTTCTTGCCAATAGTTAATAACTTCTGTGGCTTTATTGAGCAATTCGATCCGTTCTTGATCTGTAATCCAAGCTTTGGACTCCATTTCTGTTTGGAGCTGTTCCCAAGCATTATCTCTGGGCCAAAAGAAATACTTTGTTAAAGGACTATTGCCCTTGCCTACGACCTGATCCACCGCCAATGCTACGTCTTTTTCGAGCCAAAGAACCTTTAGAATAAACTGAGTCAAACTTTAATACCTCTCTGCAAATTTAACCTTACATACCGATCTTAAATCTTATCATGGTAAACCTTTCTAATACTCTATTAAATAAAATTGCTTTGATTTTAGATATTGATGGAGTGATCAGAGATGTTTCTAGCTCCTATCATCGGGCATTGGCAGATACGGTTGAGCATTTTACTGGTTCTAACTATCGCCCTACCTCTGAAGATATTGATTTACTCAAGATTGAGGGAATTTGGAATAACGATTGGGAAGCGGCTCAGGAATTGATTAAGCGTTATACAGCCAAGGTTAATGTGAATATTAGTGTGGACTATGAGGCGATCGTAGAATTTTTCCAAGGTCGATACCGTGGCACAGATCCAAATAACTGGACAGGGTATATTACAACCGAGCCTTTAATCGCTACCCCAGAATATTTTCAACAGTTGACAGCAGCCAATATTAAATGGGGATTTTTTAGTGGTGCTACCCGTGCTTCAGCCACCTATGTGTTGAATCGATTGAAGATTACTAATCCCATGTTAGTCGCGATGGAAGATGCTCTCGGCAAGCCCGATCCCGCTGGTTTATTTTTGGCTACAAGTAAACTTGATCAGCCAGCGATCGCCATCTATGCAGGAGATACTGCCGCCGATATGCTCACTGTCCGCAATGCTAGAAAAAATTCCCTAGGTCAAAATACAAAATATATTGCTGTAGGTTTGTTACCTCCCCACGTTCATCACAAAAACCCTGAAGCCTACACCAAAATGCTAATAGACAACGGAGCGGATATGGTTCTAAAGAGCCTTCTGGAATTGACTCCTGAAGTCATAGCTAACTTAATCCAAAATGTATAGATTAGGTCTTGCTCAAAAGCGATCGCCCATATCTTTATCCAAACAAAGTTATTCAATTGAAAATCATATTTAATGGAGCTAAAAATCATGGTTGCTGTCCAAGAAAATTTTCCAAAACTTACTCCCGAATAATATCTCGCTTGGGAAGAAAAGCAAGAGATTAAGCATGAATATTTTGATGGCGAAGTCTATGCTATGGCTGGTGACACAGTTAATCACGGGCGAGTTGCAGTGAATTTTAGTTTCATTTTACAGAGCCATCTCCGTGGCAACAAGTGTATAGTTCTTAATTCCGATGTCAAAATCAAGATTCAAAAATCCGATAAATTTGTTTACCCTGATATCAGTGTTACCTGTGACGATCGCGATCAAACTGCTAAGAATTTCATTAGCCACCCCTGCTTAATTGTGGAAGTTTTATCTCCAAGTACGGAGGCGTTTGACCTAAACGGAAAATTTAAACTCTATCAACGAGATATTAGTCTTAGGGATTATGTATTGGTAAGTGCAGATAAAGTTGAACTCGATTTATATCGTAAAAACGATCAGGATAAATGGGAAATTATTAGTTACGGCGCAGGGGATTTAGTGGAATTAGAAAGTATTAATTTAACTTTTCCAATCGAACAAGTATTTGAAGGTATTTCATTTTAAGTTTTTGGCGATCGCCGCTTTAACTTCCTCTAACTTTTGTTGAACCTTGCCAATATTAATTAAATTTTCTGCCAGTGTAAATCCAGTTACTAGATCTTCGGTTCTGCCCATACGCCAGAGATAAAACCCAGTATTCCAAATCAGCGATCGCCCGTATTCGCATTGTTCGCCTGCTAAAGCTAACTGTATATCTCTAATTAGCTCAGGGGTAGATAGGAGTGGCACTTCCAAATTACTAAAACCATAATCACGGGCATTAATCATAAATCTTTCTTCTCCAAAACCTATAATGGCAGTGCGATCGCGGGGTAAATCACAACTCCCTTCAGAGCCTTTAACGGTTGTATATTTCGACTCTCCCCGCAATGCAAAAGCCTGCTGCATATTAGTCTCAGTGGGTGGATGCACAAACCCGCAGGCAATATGAGCAACTCCCTTATAGGGCGACCATATTAACTCTAAAGTCGCTAGAGGTGGACGTTTGCCAATTTGCTCACGATAAGGCACCATCGCCTGTGCCAAAGGAAAACGATCGGGTAAATAGATAAAACCTAAACCCGTTTGATCTAAAACGCTATGAACTTGAACTAGGGTTAAATTCTGCCAATTTAGATCTAAACCTTGCCAAATTTCGATAAATGGAATTCCTTCTTTGGTGGGCATCCGATCGCCTCCATGCATAATCACATTGATCCCCGCCGCCGCTAAAACTATTGCTGTGATTGGACTGATAGGAGCAGTGCGCGATCGCCCATCGTAGGGAGAACTTAAAATAATTACAGGTTTATCATTGTTAACTGGCTCTAATTTGCTACCAAGGCGATCGTAGGCATCCAGCATTCCTGCCATTTCGTCAGGGGTAGGGCGTTTAATGCGGTGGGCAATCAAAAAAGCGCCAATTTGAGCGGGGGTTGCTTCTGCCGTCAGCATCATGACTAAAGCTGATTCAGCCTCGGCGCGAGTTAGGTCTTTACTAGTATGGGTACCGCTGGCAACTTTACGTAGCAGGTTTCTAAAGGCTTTACTCATATTTGTTTCAGTTTAAGGAATTTAACCAAACTTCAGTTTTATAGCCGAATTTTTCTTAGTTCGCCTGGGGCATATTTAGCAGATTTAAATTACTATGATTAAGAATTGATTGGGAAGTAACTAATTCGCAAACTAACTGGCGAAAATATCGAATCGGTGGAATTTGCAGGCGATCGGTAGTTGTGACTAAGACAACTTCACTACTCAAAATTGGCGATTCTGTAGCTCGAACTGCCAAAGATGGGTCTTTCCCCACACCAGATAGGGATGATTGGGTGAGT
>JBBQHY010000254.1:0-4150 GCA_038324415.1 Pseudanabaenales cyanobacterium
CCGATCTGATTCGGGCTAAAGCGGCTAAGAAGATTCCCGCTCCCACTTAGCCTTTTTTGGGAAAATATCTTGATTCGTATATTCATTGACGGGCTTTGTTATAGCCATATTTTTTGCTCTCAGCGTTTATTGAGGTCTTACCAAATGGGTTACTTCTATTTCATAACCTAATTGATTTACTGGAATTCTGGTTTTGTAAACTCCAAATGATAGATACTCCCTTCCCACCATAGAAATATACACAGTTTAAATGGGGTTAAGGGGCAAAGCCCCTTCGTGGGGGCGCAGCCCCCACACTCCCAAAAGACTAATCATTGACTGGGAAGGGAGTATGTACGAAATCCCTTAATTTCTGATATGTCCCATTTACATTGCTACAACTTAAGTAATTTATAGTCGTATTTGACTGCTATATATTTAATTAGCATTTGCTCCAAGACCGAAATCTTGGTTCCACAAACTTTTGAGTGTATTACCTAAATATATGATTGCTCAAATTCTATAGCTTGACTATGCCGATAACATTATCTTGATTGCCTATAAAACCAGTTAGTTGAGTATTGGATATTTTAAATCTAGAGATTTTTCTGTAAATGCTTAAGGTAAAGTGGAAGTCAATCTCTAGCTTTATAAACCTTTTCAATGATTTTTTTGTCTTAATATAAAGAGTATTACAGTGACGATTTATCTAAATTTCAAAATTGATCCTATTTGACTCTGCTAAAATCAATACTATTCCCTAAACAGGGAAGTTAAATGGAAAATCTCCAGATTTACAAAAAGATATGATCACATCCGACTCAATTCTCCAACGCGCTGCCATTCTCGGCACTCAAGTTATTAGCAAATCCACAGCCAAAAGGTTAGGTATTGTCACACAAATTTGGCTGGATGTGGATCAAAGAAGAGTAATGGGTTTGAGCGTAGCTGAAAGATTTTTACCTGGTACGCCCATTGGTATTGGTGAAGTTTTTTATATGTCCCTTGAAAGAGTTTCCCTACTGGGCGAAGATGCCATCCTTGTCGATGACGAGGACGTATTAGAAGACTTAGTTGCCAGTGAAAGATATACCAATTTAATGGGAAATGAGGTTGTTACCGAGTCTGGGGAGCTATTAGGTAAAGTAAGAGATTTTAAGTTTGACCCTGCTACGGGTGATTTATTTTATTTAATTCTTTCTTCTCTGGGTAATCCTCTGATTCCATCTGCGTTAGTTAGCACTTATGAGTTAGATGTAAATGAAATTATTGCCGTCGGTCGCGATCGCATCATTGTCACGGAAGGCATGGAAGAACGCATGACCCAGTTAACTAAAGGCGTTTTAGAGCGTCTGGGCTTGGGCAAACCACCTTGGGAACAAGAATTTGAAGATGAATATCTCCCGCCTACATCGGTTTCAGGTAATGCCCTTGGCACTGGTTTACGATCTAATGTGTATAGACCGCAACGATCGCAGGACAGACCCGTATATCGCCGCGAAGAAGCGTGGGACGATGATGATAATTGGTCAGATGAAAGAACCCCTGTCCAACCTGCCCGCCGTCAAGCCAGAGTTCAACCCGTCCAACCTGTGCGTCCAGATGATGACTACGATGAATATGATGACGATGATAATTGGAATAATCGTCAAAGTCGTCCCGCCCCACAACAATCTCGAAGAGCCGAAATTCCGCCTAAGCCGAAGCAAAATATAGATGCCTACGATGATGATGTAAAGGATGATGTTTGGGCAGAAGAGCCTATAAAAATTAAGCAAAAACAAGAAGAGCTAGAAGAAATTTAATTGCATTATGCCGTCATCAACATCTCTTCATAGGATTATATTTTTTAACGCCCACAATATGTAATCATTAGATTCCATAGACACCCTATGGCTCTTCAGTTTGAATGCGTAAAGTAGCAATTTTCACAGAAACCTTTCTGCCTAAAGTTGACGGTATTGTGACTCGTCTCAAGTACACTGTGGCAGAGTTGGTAAAGTTAGGTGATGAAGTATTAGTATTCTCTCCTGATGGTGGGATCAGTGAATACTGCGGTGCTAAAATTTATGGAGTTTCTGGGTTTCCACTACCTTTGTATCCAGAATTAAAGGTGGCTCTACCTCGCCCTTCGATTGGCTATGCGATCGAGCAATTTCAGCCTGATATCGTCCATGTGGTTAATCCTGTTGTTTTAGGATTGGCAGGATTATTTTTTGCTAAATCCATGAACTTACCCTTGCTTGCTTCCTATCATACGCATTTGCCCCAATATCTTCAGCATTATGGTCTGGGATTTTTAGAAAGTACGATGTGGGAGCTTTTAAAAACTGCCCATAACAATGCTGGGTTAAATCTTTGTACTTCTAATGCCATGGTTGAAGAACTGCGATCGCATGGAATTGAGCGTGTAGACCTATGGCAAAAAGGTGTGGATACAGAGAGGTTTCATCCTAGGTTTCAAAATCGCAAAATGCGATCGCACCTCAGTCAAGGACATGAAGATTGTGTGTTGTTGCTTTATGTGGGTAGGTTATCAGCCGAAAAAGAAATTACGCAAATCCTCTCGGTACTAGAAGCAATCCCAAATAGTCGGTTAGCTTTGGTGGGAGATGGACCTTATCGCTCAGAATTAGAGAAAATTTTTGCAGGGACAAATACCTACTTTGTGGGTTATCTCCAAGGAGAAGAACTTGCATCTGCTTTTGCCTCTAGTGATGCTTTTATGTTTCCTTCTCGGACTGAGACTCTAGGGCTAGTTTTATTAGAAGCTATGGCGGCTGGTTGTCCTGTGGTGGCGGCAAATTCGGGAGGCATTCCTGATATTGTTACCGATGGCGTGAATGGCTATTTATTTGATCCAGTTGATCAAGATGGTTTAGTTAAGGCGACTCAGAGGTTATTGCAAAATCCCAAGGACTTCCTTCGTTACAATGCCAGACAAGAGGCGGAAAAATGGGGATGGACTAATGCCACACGTCAACTTCAAGGATATTACGATCAGTTAATAACTAAGGCTAAAAAATCAGACCTCGCTGAAGTTTACCGCTAGATTTAGATAAGCGGCTAGAATTCTTTGATTCTTTGTTTATCAACAACGCTTTAAAATTCTTGAACTAGAGTTTGCTCCTGTATTTTAGTGGGTAGGGCGATGAAAGTTTCTATATTAATTCTGATGAGTTTTAGCTTTTACCTTTTGCCCATCGCTCTTCTAGTCTGGGATTTACGATATTTGCGATCGCCAATAATCTCTCCAAATTTATCAAAGAAGTCAACCATTTTTGTTTGTTTAATCTCCACTGAAAATGGATAACTTCATCGGAGTAATCGCTTCGGCATAACTTTGCTTATCGGCGGCTATAGACATGACCGTATCAAAGCGCAAAGGGAACTCTATAGTCCTCTGCATTAGGGTTGTTAGGCTGATTGACGCATAGTTGCAGCCGTTTTCTGTGCTTCTGCATAAATTCTTAGCGCAGCAACCATATGTTGTTCAGCTTCTTCTCCTTTTGATTGGAACCAAGATAATGTTTCAGGATCGACACGAATAGCCACAGTCGCTAACGAAGAAGAGGGCATTCGCAATTTTGCTTTTGAGAAAAACTCATCGGTGAGAGGCGGAATATCCGATGTGTCAATCTCATCATCTGACATTGCATCGATTCTAGACCAATCCGTTCTTGAGGTATTGTTCATAATTTTTCCTTTCGTACGAGAGAGCTTTTCTGAGTGAAATAATCTGCATTATTTCTTCGTCAGGCTCGGTGTAAACTACTATCACCAAACGTCCTTCTAGCATTCCAGTTCCAATCCATCGATCTTCACCATAGTCCTCACGCTCATCGAGCTCAACTACCATTGGCAAATCAAAGATGCGATGAGCGTCGCCAAAATCGAAGCCGTGCTTTCCAATATTAACCTCGTTTTTCCTCTCGTCCCACTCAAAATTCATGAACTATACTTTTACTCCCGTCCCAGTCAAAGATTAGTCTTTAGGGGGTGTGGGGGCTTTGCCCCTTAACCCCATTTAAACGGGTGCATCTCAGTTTTGCAGTGAGTAAATATGCTTAGGAGGAGAAGAAGAGAAAAACCCATTAAGATAGGCAGAGCGATGTTTGAGAACTTGAGGAACATTTTTAGAAGCCCATTGCGCTCCAGAAATTTGTCCCCG
>JBBQHY010000255.1:0-4140 GCA_038324415.1 Pseudanabaenales cyanobacterium
TTATGGGTTACAGACTTTCCCATGTTTGAATGGAACAGTGATGAAAAGAGATTTGAAGCCATCCATCATCCTTTCACTGCGCCTAACCCAGAAGACTTTGTTCTAGATCAGCCCTTTACGGTTAGTACCAGAGCCTTGGCATACGACTTGATTATGAATGGTACCGAAGTCGGTGGTGGTTCTCTCCGAATTTACCAACGGCAGGTGCAGGAGCAGGTATTTAAGGCGATCGGACTGTCGGATCAGCAGGCAAAAGATAAGTTTGGCTTCCTTTTAGAAGCTTTTGAGTATGGAACTCCTCCCCACGGCGGCATTGCCTACGGACTAGATCGATTAGTGATGTTGTTGGCAGGTGCTGATTCCATTCGTGAAGTGATTGCGTTCCCGAAAACTCAACAGGCAAGGGACTTACTCACCGAAGCTCCATCAACTGTAGATGAATCTCAGCTTAAGGAGTTATATATTAAATCTGTAGCTCCAGTCAAAATAGTTAAAGATATTTAAGGATAAATACTGTCAGAATTCCTAAACCCACTAAAGTTACTAATGTAAATGCGATCGCCAAGATCAGTAGGGTCTTATGGTCAAGTTTATAGAACTTATTGGGTAAAAGTGCGAGTGAACAAAGTACTGTAATTGCGGCAATAATGAAGTACAGAACTTCTTTTTTTATTGCTAATTCGCATAATTAGGCTGATGACGTTACAGGGATTTGAGTTTTAAGAAAACTTGTGCTTATAAATTTATTGACTTTATTTTGGCACACCTATCTATAGGAAAGTACAGATTTAGGGACTAAGACTTTTTATTCTTTTTTGCCAAGAGGGAAGTTTTATCGCCCACAAGCCCAATATTGCCAATAATTTGATGTTCACGGGCTGCTTCTAATTCTAAGAGTTCGGTATAGTTAACCCAAGCAATGCAATCTACAGGACAGGTAGCGATCGCCTCGGTGACAATTTCTTCAGAATCACCATCTTGGGCAATAACCCTAGCTCTACCATAATCTGGTTCTAGACAAAAGGTACTTCTGGCGACATAGGAGCAATGTCCGCAGCCAATACACATAGCTTCATCCACATAGACGGCATTTTGTCTAAGTCCGCCGCCTAATTCTGGCTCAAATCCTGTTATTTCTGGGATTAAGTTATCCATGCCAACGCTGAAGCACTAAACGAATGGAACCATCTTCTTGCTTGTTTTGTTCGGTTAAAGCAAAACCTTGATTTTGAGACTCGGTCGTTACAATTTGGACGGCATAGCCTTGGGAAACCTTATTCAAAAAACTTTCCACAGTCCAAGGTTGCTGCCAATAGTGCATATCAGCCACAAGCTCATATTCCTTGCCATTCCACTTAAAACCGATGTCATAGCCATTTTCTTGGGGAATTACAACTTCGGCGGTTACAGTTTGCCCACGATCGCTCTTCGCAGATGAAGCAGATTTCCATGACAGTCCTAAATCTGTTAAGGCTTTTTGTAATGGTTCTAGGGTGCGAATTTGAGTTTTAACTTGGCTAAAATGTGACATATATAAGATTCCCTAAGTAGTAGTTTCTATAGTAGTTTTTAAGAGCGGAATACGGTTCGAGTAAATGTTCTTGGTTTCTTGATCGGCTAATTTACCATTGACTAAAGTCAGAAACCTTTTGCGGAGTTTGATTAGAATTTATAGCGGGGGATTCAAAGTTTTCGGAAGTAAGTTCACAGGAGGCGACTATTCCTAGTTTGCCTTCGATCGCTGCGGTAATTTCCGCACAATTACTTCCAGATATACCTGTAACTCGCTCTTCTACCCTACCATCGGCGTAAATGATAAATTCTAAAGTCTCCATCAAGGTTAATTAATCAAGCTTAATCGGTAAAATATTTAATTAGTGAATTTAAAACAAGTTTCGCTCAACTTTTTAAATTTAGCGTCAACAAGTACATAAAATTAAACATTCCCACTATAAGCCGTAAACAACCCGTGCGTAAATGCGTAAATATGAATAGATTCGGTAAGTGCAGCTTACACTTTATTTTCTGGTCTAGTCTCAGGAACTGGATCGTATCCGCCCTCATGCCAGGGATGACAGCGAGAAATGCGCTTAATTGCCATCCATCCGCCTCGAATTATGCCAAATCGATCAACTGCCTCTGCGGCATAGTGGGAACAGGTGGGTTGATATCTACAGTTAGAACCAATTATGGGTGAAATTAGTAGCTGATAGATTTTGATCAAGAATAAGGCTATGTATTTCATTTTTTATTGGAATTATCTAAAATAAAAGCCCGTACGATAGCGATCGCCTTGGCATTAATTTCATGTCCCATTTGAAATTCCTCATAGCTAACCTTGGCGCCTAACTTACTTAAGGTATTTTTAGCACTTTGAGCCGCAATGATTGGTACTACCGTATCTTGAACGCCATGCACAATTAAAATCGGAATGTTTAGGGTAATTTTGGCAATATCAGGATGAAGATAGCCACTTAAACTAATTAATCCTGTTAATTTAAGCTCTAACCCCACATCTAAGGTCATTGCACCACCTTGGGAGAACCCCAACAAAAATACGGGTAAATTTAATAAAGATTCAGAACCTAAAATAGAGTTTATATAATCCTTAAGCTGGGAACGGCTTTCCTGTAATTGAGTGGAATTAGGATTTTGAAAGTCGTACCACATTCTGCCGCCATAGACATTAGGATGATCAAAAGGGGCTTGGGGAAACAACATTATATAGTTGGACAAATTTAAAATCGGTGCTAATTCCGCTAAATCTTCGACATTTGACCCCCAGCCATGTAAGCCAATAATTACGCCTTGGGGCTTGGAACTTGATTGAATTGTAATAGTTTTCAATAACTTACCCATCTTGTGATCAGTACCTCCTTGATATAAAGTTAAGGAGTATAGAGTTAACAAATAACCTACCACAGAACATTATGACCACTGAAATTGATGTAGCGATCGCAGCTAGTAATGACCTGAATTTTACTGAGACTATTCAAACTGTAATTGCTGGTATGGACTCTGAGCATACTGCTGTTGTTAATCAAACTAACAACACTTGGAAATTTAATTACGGTACAGTTGAAGTAGTTGTAAATATTACAGGGAATCATTCCACAGATACATTTACTGTGCTTTCGACGGTATTGACATTTCCAGTTAAGGATGAAGCCCGTCTTCTCAAACTTCTACTTGAAAAAAATGCCACGGAAACCTTTGAGGCGCACTTTGCTCTTCAAAACGATCAGGTAATTGTGATTGCTTCACGATCTGTGGAAGACCTCTCGGCGGCGGAAATTTCTCGCTTAATTACGATTGTCTCGGCGATCGCTGATACTAATGATGAATCACTTATTGCTGAATTTAAGGCTGCTTAGATTTTATTAATGGATTGGCAATTAATTCCCTATTCTGTCGGCACAGGGTTGGAGCAGATGGCTAGGGATGAATTGTTATTGGATCAACATTCTCAATCTTCTCGTCCCATTTCCAGCTTAAGGTTTTATACTTGGCAACCTGCGGCAATTTCTTTGGGACGCCATCAACACAATATTCCCGATCGCTGGCACAAATTAGCTCAAGACTTTGGTATGGATATTGTTCGTCGCCCCAGTGGTGGTAGGGCTGTAGTTCATAAAAGCGATTTAACCTATAGTGTGATCACAGAACTAGGCGATCGCACCCGTGCAGAAATGTATGCCTATACTTGTGAATTTTTAATTGCAGGTTTGGCGGAGTTGGGGATCAAACTTAGCTATGGTCTAAGCGGACGAGGGTATATTCACAATCCTAGTTGTTTTGCTACAGCCACAAATGCGGATTTAGTTACAGAAAATGGACTTAAATTAATTGGTAGCGCTCAAGTTTATCGTAAGGGAATTAATCATACTTCTGTCCTACAACATGGTTCGATTCAAATTGAGTGCGATCGCCTATTAATGAAAGCAATATTTGAAGCCGATCAACCTATTATCGGCTTGGCAGAACTATTAGAATCTGAAAATATAATCCCAAAATTAATACAAACTTTAGTGCGATCGGCAGAAAAAACTTTTAATACCATGTTCTGATCCTAATTTTGGTAAAATTTAATTTAGTAATTTTTGGGAAACTTGATTTACTCCCTTCCCACCATAGAAATAT
>JBBQHY010000256.1:0-4133 GCA_038324415.1 Pseudanabaenales cyanobacterium
CGATCTAAAATATCATTCGGTTCCATCCATCTAGTTGGATCGGCAATGTGAATCCACAGGCGTTTTTTTCCACTGGGTAGGGTTTCAATGCTCAATCCGTCATCAATTTCCGTAGTGCTTTCATCATCAATAGTATAGATATGGAGATGGGTTAAATCCAAGCGAGGCATCGGATCGGGCTGAGGATTTTCAATGATATTTTTCGTATGATTGAGAACATCCGCAGGAAATTTCGTAGGAACTTGGCTCCGCAATAAATTCAGATTTTCGTGATTTGTCCAAACTCCTAAATCTACTAGAACTTGAAATGCTGATACTTCACTACGAGTTCGCTTTAAAGCGGAGAGATATTCAAAGGCAGTAGATTTATCTGAGGCTTCATCGCCTTGAATGGCATACCTTTCTATAGTTTCTAACCGATGGCGATCGCTACTTGTCCACTCTACTGAAATTCCACTAGTGCGATCTCGCATTTTCTGCACAAAATTTTCGACCTCTTGGGCGCGAGCTTGAGCTATTTGGTTTTGATGCTTGAGATCCGTAACTTGAGCAGAGGGGCGAGGTTCATACACAGTTCCCTTTTGTTTGAAATAGAGCTTATCATCACTGAGTAAGCAATGGGCAGCGTAAGAAGTCGCAGGTTTAACATCGCTAAATAGCAGATTAGCCAATTCTTCGGGTGTAACCGATTGCCCTTCTAAAATTTCCCACGCCACCTCAAGGCTAGATGGGTCGAGATATTCCTGTACCTGTTGAAAAAAAGTTTGAATCTGTTTAACCGTAAAACGGGACGGTTCCCCTGCGTTGGTGACAACATAATCAATCTGGCGAGGATGGAGAATATGGGGTGTCCCATTTTCATCAATTACCTGTAAATGCTTTTTACCTTCGAGTCGATCTACTACAGCTAGACGGCGATCGCCATGTAACTGAAACTCGACCATTGTTCCCTTCTCCACAAATGCCCCTTATGGTTGCGATTAATTTATTCCAAGTTTAATTTTACTTCCTTATTACTCAGGAATTTCACCGAAGCGATCGCGGTATTTTTTTAGCATTTCTTCTAGCTTTTCTTTCGCCAAGCGTTCTTGTTGCGAGATAAATTTTTCTTGGTTGGCAATAATACGCTCCTGCTGGGAGATCGCTTCTGCCCTAGTTACCCGTTCTTGAGCGGTGGGAAATTTCACCCCTGAGCGATCGTACCAATACATCCACTCTCGCCGCCAACTGCCCAGATTTCCAAGTTCGCAGCCAATACCCAATTCAACCTCTGGCAGCCATACCGTTTTCCCATATGGCAGTAAAGCCAACGATGGCACAAGTTCATATTTCCCATCAACTAGTCTATAAACTTCTAAGGATTGATGGCTTTTGTATAAACCTCGTCTCCCATTAGTGTTATTGCAACTAAAATTGTAAATTACATAATAGAGAATTCCTAAAGCTTCATATTTTCCAAATTTGGTATCGTACTCACCGTTATATTTTTTGGAAACCACCTCTAAAACTAAAATTGGTAAAACCTGTTCTTGCCAAAGCACATAGCTCAAGCGTCCACCTTCACCTCTATCTCTGGGTATGCCTAACGCCAGAAAGCCATCGGGAACGATTACTTTAGATTTAGCAGGTTCCTCAATATTTGGCTCGTAGTAGATGCCCATATCCACACCCCAAAACCAATCAGAACGCTCTGCCCAAATATCTCTGAGTAAGTTCAGCAGCACATTCGGAATATCGTTTTGCAGTTCATTATCTACAGGTGTTTCATCAGAGTCGGGTAAGTCCTCCGCTGTCGGGAGATTGCGGTATTCCGAAGATACAGTAACCATTTGTTTTGCATTTTAGATTACGATTTATTCTGGCATAGTTTCCTTATACTCATGGCATAATACTCAGACTTAACCAATAGCCTAACCAATAGACATACGCAAATGCAGGAAATCCTACAATCCAGTGTAGATGGCATTGCCTTGGGCAGCATTATCGCCCTAGCAGCAGTTGGACTGACTCTAACCTACGGGATTTTAAGATTACAAAACTATGCCCACGGTGATGTTTTAACCCTTGGTGCCTATATTGCCTTTTCTGCCAATACCATCCTGAAATTAAATATTTGGCTTTCTTTTGCGATCGGTTGCCTAGGCGCAGTCATATTTTTATTAATTTGTGAAAAAATTCTGTGGGCTGGACTGAGAAAAAAACGGGCGAGTGAGACAACGATGCTAATTGTCTCTGTGGGTTTAGCGTTGGTCATGCGTAACGGCATTATTTTAATTTGGGGAGCTTCACCCCAGAAGTACGACCTGCCTACTTTTCCCGCCTTGGAGATTTTAGGCTTAACTATCACCCGTAATCGGATTGTGGTGGTTGTGATGGCGATCGCTGTAATTGTAGGGCTGTACTACTTATTACAAAGTACCAAAATTGGTAAGGCTATGAGGGCGGTGGCAGATAACCCAGAATTGGCAAGAGTTACAGGAATTAATGTTGATAGAGTAATTCTGTGGACTTGGATTATTGCGGGGACACTTACAGCCCTTGGCGGCGGGATGTATGGCTTAATTACAAGTGTGCGGCCGACGATGGGATGGTATTTGATTTTACCGATGTTTGCTTCTGTAATTTTGGGTGGAGTTGGTAATCCCTACGGGGCGATCGCTGGCGCCATGATTATCGGTGTGTCCCAAGAAGTTAGTACGGTCTGCCCTGCAAGTTTGGGTGATTTGTCTAAATATTGCATTGGTACCGAGTATAAAATCGGCGTAGGTTTATTAATTATGGTTTTAGTCTTGCTATTTAAGCCCCAAGGATTGTTTAAGGGTAATTCTTAAAGATATATAGGCGTTGCACATTTGAAGGAAGAGTAGAGTTGGGGGCTACACCCTCAGTAATGGCTGTAACTGCGTAAATTTACAAAATCATCTTGCTGTTATGCAACGTCGCAATAGTGGCGCAGAGACAAAAACTATTATAGTGAGTTAGTATTTTCTCTTTCCCAAAAAATTAAGAGCTTATACTTGTCATGATATGGCAAAAAATATTTTAAGTAGTATTAAATCTATATAGTTGTGGACATCAAATGAATTCTAGTCATCAATCAATCCCACCCCTGAGAGACTTGAGTAAGAGTTTTCGTAAAGCTTTTTTGGAAATTTGCAGTTCTGGATATAAGATTTTGGGTCGTACTCCTACCATGACTGACAATAATGTTAATCCTTGGCAATTTAGCTCTGGTTATCCACCTAGTTATTCTGCCCAAGGCAGATATCGTTTCCTCAAAACTCTAAGTCTCGCCCAATCTCTCCAACCTAGCAGTCTTTTAGAAGTTGCTGCAGGAGGAGCATTCAATGCAGCCTGTCTTTATGAACTTGGCAGAAGAGTCGTAGTCAATGATATGAGGCTTTCTGAAGAAGAAATACAATCTCATATAACAGGGAAATACCTAGAAATAGCCCCTGGAAACTTATTTGACTTACAACCTGAATCCTTAGGAAATTTTGATCTAGTGATGGCTTGTGAGGTTTTAGAACACGTAGCTCATGGTGATCAACTGGTGAATCATTTAAAAAAGTTTTTACTTCCAGGAGGATGGTTATTACTAACTACACCGAATGGTGCTTATTTTCGTTCTAAACTACCGACTTATTCGCAGATTAACGATTTTGAGGAACTAGAAGCTCGACAGTTTCAACCAGATGCAGATGGACATCTCTACCTATATACACCAAGTGAATTAAAAACTCTTCTGGAAGAAGCAGGTTTGCAGGATATTACAGTCAGTTTAACTATTACCCCTTGGCTATCTGGTCATATGGGGTTGCACTTTCTCCCAGCTTTGGTGTTTCTGGCTCCTATTTACTATGGATTAGATTGGCTGACACGGCAAGTAGGGGAGCGAGTAAGAGTGAAGCTGTGTACGCAGATGATTGCTTTGGCAAGAATTCGTTAGATTTGCAATTCTTATAGGTTAATTACTCATGCGGATAGGACAGTATATGAAAGGCTTAAGTGATCCTGGTGGGATTGCTACTTATATATATCGCCTTAGCCAAGCTCAATTAGCAGTAGGACATAGGGTTTATTTATTCGATACTCGCCCAATTAACCTCAATCTAGTCGCAGAAGATTGTAGA
>JBBQHY010000257.1:0-4131 GCA_038324415.1 Pseudanabaenales cyanobacterium
GGGGGCAGCTCCCCCACGAAGGGGCTTTGCCCCTTAACCCCATTTAAACTGTGTATATTTCTATGGTGGGAAGGGAGTACCTTATGTTATTCCAAATCAGAAGAGATGTTAAGGCATTCAATTCGATTGGTAATTTACTACCTAAAGCATAAATCTATCCCCTCTTTTGCTTGATTCATCCTTCAATTGGGCAACGCCATTTTTTTGATGTCAGATTTACGTCTTTCTGCACTTTCTACCAATACCCATCATTGTTTTACTTCACCATACTCGCTCTGACATTCAAGGGTGTTATATCCTTTCAAACCACTTGGCTCTAAGACGTTCGTGCTTTCGACTAATTCTGCCGCAGTTTTAATCACTTGGGTAAATTTCCCGCCCCTTGGGGCGGCTTTGAGTTAATATTTCATAATAAGTAATTTTGTAAAAAGCGTAAAGTTAACGTTGTTTTTTACGTTCCCAACTAATGGCTAATTCCCTAACATTAAGAACGGACAATTGAAGGGCTTTGCCCCTCGAACTCCCCATTTGGGGACCTACGGTGTACACACAAGTTAAAAAGCTATGCACACAAGTCTAAAGACTGTGGCTATACAAGGCTTTCAAGATTTAAGCTTACTCTCAATAATTCAAGCTTATTGAGAGTAATGAACGAGAAATAAAGGTTTCAAAACCCAAAAATATCTCGAATCAGCTTAAAGGGGACTTGTGTGTACACGGCAGATTTGGGGACGGAAGGCAACCCCCAACCCCCTGCATAAAAAACATAATCAAACATTTGATTTATATTTAAGCGGTTTGATTAGACTTATAGCTCCAAACTTCTTTTGATTTCGATACCCCCACCCTTGGGCTACGGTGTACATACAAGTATAGAATTAGGCAAGATCCATCCGATAAAAATAGTCTCAAAGCGTTGGAGACCGCGCGTAATGGTGGGCATACCAGGAGGACGTTGAGAACAATAGCCAGACCAACCAGCAAGACGGGCGATAATCCAAGTTGCCCAAGGAAAGGAAAGTTGTGGGTAGGGATTTTGCTGTTTTGTAGTATTACCTTCTAAAGTTGGTTCAATCTCTGATAAGCATTGTAATTGCTCGTCAGAGAAAGCTAGAGACGCTGATAGGTGAGGACTTTCTCTGGCCTCAACCATTTGTAAAGTGGGAACAGCAACAGATAAAGCCATAACAGTAAGCTTCTTAATTGCCTCAGGAGATTCTAACTGAGAGGACTCAATATCTAAACCCGCTAATTTAATAGTGGCAAAAAGCTGTTCAATCCGCCATCGCCAGCAATACCACTGAACGATTTGGAGTACTTTTTCGGGTGACATGACTTCATGAGTCGTGAGCAATCGCCATAGAATTGGCTCTTGGTCTATAGGTGGTTGGATTTCTCTGACCTCAACGGCATAGATGCGTAGATGGGTTGGATAATCCGCAGTCTTGTGCGATGCAGGACGTTGAATATCCACGGGTGCAAAGCGTACTGCGAGAAAAGCCTCACGAGTTCTCCGTCCCGTTCGCGTACCACCCTGTAATTTCAGACTATAAGTACCTTCAAGTGGCTGGCTTGCTAGATATTCATACAGCAATTCTGACTTATTCCACAGACACCGATTTTGACAAGCTCTGATTAATAAGTGGTGATTTTGTTGTTTGGGTACGGTTGCCCATTCTTCATACAAGTCTGACTCACGGTCACCGATATGGGTTACCATTCTTGCATCGCCGCCATCAAGACTGTAGATACTCTTTTCAGCACTCCCTAGCCATTTATATGACTAATTGGTTGTTGCTTATACTTTCTCTCTTTCTTGTCTGCATGATCCATCGCCCTTGTCCAAATCTGCACCGCGCTTAGCCCTAGAGGAAATCCCGTTTCTGCATTCAGTATCAAGGTAGGATGAATAAAAATCCGACATCTTGATTATTTTCAACTAATCCAAGTCCTTGCTCTTTTAGCCGTCCTCGGTGTTTTTCTAAATTAATCTCACTTGTATCACTTATTGCTAGTACGTGCAGTCCCGATACTTGCTGCTGGCAATGCTCTGAAATACTCTTTGTTAACTCCGATACCGTCACATTCTCATTCCCTAAAAACCGATAGTTCGCAATTTGTTCGGCTCTATCTTTGCTGATTTGCCGTATATTTACGCTTTGGTGCTTAACAAACGCTTCATACAACAATGCCCCCTTTTTACCAATCTTGCATCGCAAAATGCCTTGTCATTTCTTACTTCGTTGTAAATTAATATTGGATTACTCATTACCCTTTTTTCCAAACTAATATAGTCTACCTGACTTATGTGTACACTGTAGCCAGAATTAGGTCGTTAGTGATTGGTAAGAAAAATTTGAATTTGATTCTCAGTCTGCTTACGGAGAGATCGTTCATTTTGCACCGTAGAACTCTCGTGCCTTTGCTAATATCTGATTATCGGTCATATGTTGTTCATTAATGATCTCTGTTCCGATAACACGCTTAGCAATATCATGATGATGTTGCTTAAGTTCAGTCATTAAATAGTTCATTGCACTACTCGATCCAGTCGAGCTACCGAAGATAAGAATCTTTTCGGCCCCGTTTAGGCTCTGGGCGATCGCATCATAGAATGTTTTCAGTTCCAGTTTGAGCTGACCATTAGCCTCATTATCCATACTATGCAAATGTCGGTGCGTGGCGTCTGGGTCATAAGGTGTAATCATCTCTGGTACTGAGCCGTGCAGTTCAGTTTTATAAATGCGTGCCTCACGATGGTCGATAACGACTAGCATGTTTAGCCCTTCTTTAACGGATTCTTTTTCGGGGACTGTAGACCGCTCTAGAAAGTGGCGAAGCTTCATTATTTCTCGAACATCTGAAAATTCCTTATGCAGTGGTGGATGAATTACCAATGTTTCGCCGTGGCGCATAAATTTCAGATTGCCATTATGCTCTTCCTCGACTTCAGAAATTGTGTTTAACATCGAACGTACATCATGCCATTGCAGATTATGAGCGATCGGGTGCTGAAAGATCGCTTTGTAGGTAGTTTGATGAACCTTAGACATTTGGATTTCCATTAGTTTCTCCTTCTGGCAATACCAGTTATAGTTGCGAATACGTTTTATTTCTTTCTAAGTTCTTGCTTGTTATTAGATCGTGAATACTTCACAATTTCATCAGTCCAATTTCATCAGTAAACATCTAGGATCAATATCCCTTTCAGTAGGGTAAACTTCCCAATCACTTATACCTCTGCGTCTTAAAATTCTTCCAGCCCCTAGTACCTCTGCTTCTGTACCGTCTACAATTACCAAATATTCTCCATTAATTAGATTTTTGTGATAGCTCTGAGCGTTCTCCTCTGGAATTCCTAGCCCCACTAAACCGCCTACTAATCCACCAGCCAAGGTACCGACCGCACTTCCAGTTAATGTGGAAGCGATCGCTGTTGCCGTAGTTCCTGCTAAGACAATAGAACCTATGCCAGGAATAGCTAAAACGCCCATCCCAACTAGTAATCCTGTCAATCCACCCACAGTTACACCTGCTTCTGCTCCTGCTATTGCTTCATCATTGACATGGGTTGTTTTATTGAGACCATGATCTTGGGCAATGATCGAGACTTGATTCATCGCAAATCCTGAATATTGCAGCTTATTCAGAGCATTCTCTGCTTCATGATAGCCAGAGAAGATTCCTACAGCTCGCTTAATATGTGTCAAAGTCATTTCTTTGCCATTTAACCTTAGTGTTTAACTAAATTCATTAGATAAATCTGTTTCTATAATTACTTTGGCAGGTGAGTGGGTTATTTACTGAATGAATAGGGTGAATTGATTAATTACGATACAAAACTTATGGGTAATCAACATTTTCCTATTTCGCCAATCACATCAACTGATATTAATTATTCGCTTTGTCTAAGCGGCAATAATTCACAAGTGCGAATGCGATCTAGCGATCGCTCCGCTTTTATATTTAAACTGGAGTTTAGACTAAAATATGATATTACCAGTCAAAAAAAGTGGTCAGCCATAGTAGACAGACCACTTAATGATGGAAGCTGATAATTGATAACCTATCAACTTCATCATGAACAGTTTGGAGAAAATCGAGAAATTTCGCAAGCAAACATATCAAATA
>JBBQHY010000258.1:0-4121 GCA_038324415.1 Pseudanabaenales cyanobacterium
GACCTCATCATCCCTCCATGCACGGTGTACTAAGGCTTATAGTTACTCTAGATGGCGAAGATGTCGTGGATTGTGAACCTGTTCTAGGTTATCTCCATCGCGGCATGGAAAAAATTGCTGAAAATCGTACCGTCATCCAATATTTACCCTACGTCACGCGCTGGGATTATTTGGCAACCATGTTTACAGAAGCGATCACTGTAAATGCCCCCGAAAAATTAGCAAATGTGCCTGTACCCCGCCGTGCTAGTTACATTCGGATGATTATGCTGGAATTGAGCCGTATCGCCTCCCATTTACTATGGCTTGGCACTTTTATGGGAGATATTGGTGCTCTAAGTCCATTTTTCTACACCTTTCGTGAACGGGAAATGGTATATGACCTGTTTGAAGCCGCAACAGGTATGCGAATGATGCACAATTACTTTCGCATTGGTGGCGTTGCCGCAGATTTACCTTACGGCTGGGTTGATAAGTGCGAAGATTTTTGTACCTACCTAACTCCCAAGGTGGATGAATACGAAAAGTTAATTACCAATAATCCAATTTTCCGCAAACGGGTTGAAGGCTTAGGTACCATTGGCAGAGAAGAAGCAATTAACTGGGGGCTTTCGGGACCAATGTTGCGTGGTTCAGGCGTAAATTGGGATTTGCGTAAAGTTGATCGCTATGAACTCTATGAAGAACTAGATTGGGATGTGCAGATTGAAACTGGTGGGGATTGTTTAGCTCGTTACCTAGTTAGGGTTAAAGAAATTCGAGAGTCTGCGAAAATGGTACTACAAGCACTGAAACAACTTCCAGGTGGCTCCTACGAAAACCTAGAAGCACAGAGAGTTTTAGCTGGACCAAAAAGTGAATGGAATGGTTTTGACTATCAGTTCATTGGCAAAAAATCTTCTCCCACATTCAAAGTGCCCGAAGGCGAACATTATGTGCGGGTCGAAGCTCCCAAGGGTGAACTAGGCGTATATCTAATTGGCGAAGATAGTATTTTTCCGTGGAGGTTTAAGATTCGTCCCCCCGGATTTATAAATTTACAGCCTTTGCCCGATCTGGTAAAAGGTACAAAAATTGCAGATTTAATGGCAATCTTAGGTAGTATCGATATTATTATGGGTGAGGTTGACCGCTAATGGATACAGGTATAGACTTACAGCGTTCGCTAATTGAGTTATTAACAGGCTTAGGATTACCCTTTGGCTTGGCTAAGGTAATTTGGATGCTAATTCCAATGCTGGTCATAGTTTTAGGTGTAACGATTGGGGCATTGGCTTGTACATGGCTAGAACGAAAGATTTCTGCTGCTATGCAACAAAGAATTGGACCAGACTATGCTGGACCTTTTGGGATTTTGCTCCCACTAGCCGATGTCGGAAAATTATTAATTAAGCAGGATATTATGCCTGCTAAAGCTGATCCTATCTTGTTTACACTAGGCCCTGTATTGGTGTTCATTTCGATCTTTTTCTGCTTTTTGGTAGTCCCTTTTGGCGAACATCTACTAATTTCCGATTTGGGTACAGGCATATTTTTTATAATTGCCATTTCGAGTATTGCTCCCATTGGGTTGCTGATGTCTGGCTACTCTTCAAATAATAAATACGCTTTAATCGGTGGACTTCGGGCAGCAGCGCAATCAATTAGTTATGAAATCCCTCTGGCACTAGCGGCTTTAGCGATTGCGATGATATCCAATGGATTGAGCACCGTAGATATCGTGCAACAACAAGCTGGTTTAGGCATCCTTTCTTGGAATTTATGGCGGCAACCTATAGGTTTTATGATTTTTGCGATCGCAGCTTTAGCCGAATGTGAACGCTTACCCTTTGACTTGCCTGAAGCTGATGAAGAACTGGTAGCAGGTTATCAAAATGAGTATGGAGGCATTAAGTTTGCCCTATTTTATGGTGGTTCCTACGCTAACTTACTTTTAGCGGGACTTTTGGTTGCAATTCTCTATCTAGGTGGATGGGAGTTACCTTTCCCCATCGACACCATCTCCAGTTTTTTAGGAATTAGTCCTAATGCTGGCTGGTGGCAAGTGATTGCGGCGACGTTGGGCATTACTATGACTTTACTCAAGGCTTACTTCTTTATCTTTTTTGCGGTGCTTTTGCGCTTCACTGTGCCAAGGGTACGGATTGATCAATTGCTAGATTTAGGTTGGAAATTCCTGCTACCTATTGGCTTGGTAAATCTTTTGCTCACAGCCGCCTTAAAATTAACATTTCCCTTTGCCTTTGGTGGTTAGTTAATGTTCCCTTCATAGGGTCTAGTTGGTTTCTGGTAAAAAAATCACCCACTCCAAAGCCCCTAAATCCCCAATTCTGGGGATTTTGACTTTCAGAACCCCCAGAATTGGGGGCAGGGGGCTGGGTAGATTCTTTAAAGGAAATCTCCTTACTACTTCAATCTCTTACATCGATCCCTCATTCATCGGCATAGTCTATATCTAATGTTTTGGGGTTTTGCTATATATTCTTGCCTTTTTCTTCATCTTAATTTTTTATGACTGCGCCTCACCTGAAAGCTAAAGCCCTAACTAATGTCAAACATCGTCCTGCTAAAGAGCTCTGCAGTGAATGTGGACTGTGTGACACCTACTATATTCATTATGTTAAAGAGGCTTGCGCTTTTATTACCCAGCATATTGAAGAGCTAGAAGTGCAAACTCATAAACGCGATCGGAACTTAGACAACGAGCAGGAACTATATTTTGGTGTACATCAAGAGATGATGGCAGCCCGCAAAACCGAGCCGATCGCAGGGGCGCAATGGTCTGGAATTGTCTCTAGCATTGCTATTGAGATGTTGACTTCGGGCAAGGTGGAAGGAGTAGTTTGTGTGCAAGCCAGTACCGACGATCGCTTTACCCCCAGACCGATCATTGCCACGACCCCCGAGGAAATCCTTGCAGCTAGAGTTAATAAGCCCACCCTTTCCCCCAATTTATCTGTACTCGAACAAGTAGAGCGATCAGGAATGAAAAGATTGCTGGTAATTGGGGTGGGCTGTCAGGTTCAGGCACTCCGAACCGTAGAAAAACAACTAGGACTGGAAAAGCTCTATGTCTTGGGTACGCCCTGTGTGGATAACGTGAATCGGGCGGGACTCCAAAAATTTCTCGATACCACTAGCCGATCTCCAAGCACCGTCGTCAGCTATGAGTTTATGCAGGATTTTAATGTACATTTCAAGCATGAAGACGGTTCTACAGAAATGGTGCCATTTTTTGGCTTAAATACCAAAGAACTCAAAGATGTATTTGCCCCATCATGTATGTCATGTTTTGACTATGTAAACTCCTTGGCAGATTTAGTTGTGGGTTATATGGGTGCGCCCTTTGGCTGGCAGTGGATCGTGGTCAGAAATGATACGGGTAAAGAAATGCTCGACTCAGTTAAAGCTCAATTAGAAACTCAGCCTGTTATGTCCAGTGGTGATCGTAAACCAGCCGTGCAGCAAGGTATAGCCGCCTATGATAACGCTACGACAATTCCCATGTGGTTAGCCTCGATTATCAATTTTGTCGTTAATAAAATCGGACCGAAGGGACTAGAATACGGTCGCTTTTCCATAGATTCCCACTTTATTCGCAATTATCTTTATACCAAGCGCAGCTATCCCAAAAAATTAGATGCCCATGTACCCGAGTTTGCCAAACGCATCGTAGCTCAATATAAACTTCCTAAACATTAATCCAGATATTAAGCTGTCAGAATTTTTTTTAGAGTTGCAATTGTTCGATCAATATCTGAAGATGTGGTCTGTAATCCTGAGGTGATTCGAATTGAACCTAATGCCTGAGTGTGGTTAAAGCCCATGACTAATAGAGTTAGACTTGGCACTAAAGCCCCACTACTGCAAGCAGATCCTGCACTAATCCCAATCCCCTCTGCATTCATGTTTCTGACTATGCTGCGCCCATCCCTAGAGCTATGACAAAAACTCACATGGTTGGATAGACGTAAATTACCAGTTGCCCCCGTTGGTAATAGATCAGGAATATTTTCGAGTTCGGAAAATAGCCGATCGCTCAAAGTTCTTAATCTTACAGACTCTGTGCTAATTTCAGATTTAGCTAATTGGGCAGCTAGTCCAAACCCAGCGATCGCCGC
>JBBQHY010000259.1:0-4088 GCA_038324415.1 Pseudanabaenales cyanobacterium
ACATTATCTGCAGTTTTAGCGTCGTTACATGCTGAAGCAGCTACCACTAAAAAGCTTGCTAAAACTAAAGTAACTATTTTTGAGTTAATGTTCATAATTTATTGATTTAGTAGGCTTAATGTTGAGGAGTGCATCTAGGACAATCTAGTACACTCCTTCAAACTCTAATTTTTCAAGGCTTTAGACAATGTTTGCAGTACTTTTAGAATTTTTGTCATATACACCCCAATTATTGATGCCACTATGACTAAGAATAGATTGGGCTCGTTGAATATCTTGTTCTGAACCTTCTACAATCACTAAATAATCACCGTTATCGACGCTGTCGCTATAGGCATGAGCTTGGTTCTCAGGAATACCCATACCAATTAATCCCCCGCCAATCCCGCCAGTTGCAGCACCTATAGCGCCGCCAGTCAAAGTAGTTGCCAGTGCAGTAGCACCTGCGCCAGCTAACATAACTGGTCCTAAACCTGGAATTGCCACCATGCCCAGACCAACCAATAAACCTGTCAAGCCACCGATAGCGCCACCAGCTGTAGCACCAGTTCTGGCGCCTTCACCAGCTTTATTATCTTTATTAAGTTCGGAAATACTCTCAGTGCCTTGAGCTCCGCCCAAATTAGGCATGTGACCAGCATCATGTCCAACAATGGAAATTGTATCCATAGGAAAACCGCTATCCCTTAATTCTAGTAAAGCAGTTTGAGCTTTAGAGTGGTCGGAAAAAGTTCCAACTGCACGTTTGTGATCTTGTCCTATCATCATAAAATTGACTCCTTTTTTGGTTAGACTGTGTTAGTTTAATTAAACTTCCTTCCTATGAGTCCCATGCTTAAATCTAGTTTGGGAACTACTTCAGTAAAAGTAAGTATCCTTAATCCATGAATTTTGTAATTTTTTCGCCTATTAAATATTAAATTTAAGTATTAAAGCGCAAAGATTTAAAGTGGACAGATGTAAGTGGAAAAATAAAAAAGGAAGAAAGTAAACTGATTTAAATTTAAAGGAATGAATCAATTTAAGAATCATCCCAAATGTATATTTAGACACAATTGATTTAGTCTTGACTAAAATCTAAACTTTTTCTAGATTTTTGTAGCTAGACCGTGGAGAATTTGACCCTCACAATCAAAACGTGCGCCATGACACTGACAATCCCAGCTTTTTTCCGCATTATTCCAATTGACAACGCAAGCTAAATGAGTGCACATCGCTGAGACAACATGTACTTTTTCATCATCGCGATAAACCGCTAGTTGCTTCCCGTCTAAGCTGACAATTTTGCCCTCACCAACTTTGACATCAGCTACGGTACCCTCGTATACCTTTTGGGCGATCGCCCAGTCAGTGCTTACCCAGATCAAGGTTTTGCTTAAATGATTACTTTGAAGTAATACTTTTAACAGATTTAAGCCTTTAATCTAGACAGAGTATTTAAAGAAAGTATAAATCACTTAAATACGCTAGGAAGTAGTTAATTAGACTCCTACAGCATTTTTAGTAGGCTCTAGTTTTGCACCATCAGGAGCGATCGCTTCTCCCTCAATGAAAGAACGCAGCATCCATGCTATTTGCTCATGCTGCTCCATCAAACCTGTGAGAAAGTCAGCCGTACCACTATCTTTGAACTTTTCAGTACATTGGTCGATATGGTTACGCAAATTTCGTACAATCTGTTCATGATCATTTAAGAGTTGGGCTACCATGCCAGTTGCAGTCGGAACTTTGCCAGCATGTTCTTTGAGAGAACAGATTTTTAAAAATCCTTCCATTGTTCCCACAGGATAACCACCTAGGGTTCTAATGCGTTCGGCAATCACATCAACATTGATGGTGAGAGCTTCATAATGCTCCTGCCATAACTTATGCAAAGTCATAAATTGCGGTCCCACAACATCCCAATGATGTTTTTTGGTTTTGACTAGTAGCAGATAAGTATCTGCCAAATCACGATTGAGTAGATCGATCACGCCTTGGCGCTGTGTATCGGTTAGTCCAATGTTTAGAGGTTGCATAGGTAAATATCGTTAAATTAAAGTAGTAAGCAAATTGAATCATTATCTTGATCGCATTTATTTCGCCTAGAAGATAAGTAACAAAATAAATACTGTTTTGAATAATCGAAGATTAAGCAATTGATTCTGGTAATAGAACAGCTGTTGCTGACATATCTTCTGGTTCAAAATCAGACTTCGGGGTTCTGCGTTTAGGGCAAACTCAATAATCGGGTAAAGCGTCAAAGGGAATATCAGATTCAATATCTGAGTCTGGATCGCCAAGTCTATAAATGGATTACTTAAGGCGATCGCAGTAATATCTGCCCAAGCCAATATAATCAAGTTTCTTTACGATATTTTATAACTCTCAAGTCTCTCTCAAGATAGACATTAAAACAATAAGAGACTTTAGGAACGTTAAGATTTGATGAGAACACTTTGGAGCTTAGCTTCGTCTTCTTTTGAAAGAGAAGTTTTGAGGACTTTACCTTCAAATTTACTGAGTTCTTCTAATACTTTATCGGGAGTAGCTCTTCTAACTAATACAAAAAGAGCTGAGGTATTAGGTTCAATAGTGCTACCTACTTCACGGATGAAGTTGTCATCAATGCCAATATCCGTCAATGCGCCAGAAATACCACCTGCGACTGCACCAACTGCCCAACCTAAGAGAGGATTAAAAAAGATATAACCAAATAGGAGACCCCAGAATCCACCGCTTAATGCTCCTGAAGCTGTAAGTTCTTGACTCTGTTTAATTTTTACTTTGCCATTTTTATCTCTAATTACGATCGCAGCATCTTCTAAATCAATTAAATGTTCTCGTTGTAGCTTTCGCAGCTTTTGGACAACATCATCAGCAGTAAACTCATCTTTAAACCCAACTGCAATTAAACTACTCATTATTTTGTCCTTTTAATAACTTTTTCTTTGATAAACTATTGTGAAAAAATAAAACGTTGATCAAATCTCAGGAAGTAAAAGTCTAATGATCGCAATGCGATCATTAGACTTTTAAACTTAAGTTAATCAAGCATGCGCAGCTGGCTTCGCAATATGAAATTTACGACCCAAAAATAAAATAATTACTTGTGATACCGCAATCACAATCAGTCCATGACCCGCAAATTTATGAAGATGACCGTTCATAGTTTCATTTGTTATAGGGTCGCTAGAAAGGGCAATTCCCGTAGGGGTTGCTAGCACAACCAGCAAAAGAGTTATTAATACAAGAGACGTAGCACAGCGCTGTATTAAATATTGATACTTTAATTCTTTATTGTGCGATTCAAAAGCCATCGTCTCTGTCATGTTTTGATCTATCATGTTTTTCTAAGTACAAAATTAGTTTATTAGCCTCTATGAATGTAAGTATTACATCTTGATGTTTGAAATTACGTTTGATTGATGTATAAGTTAGTTGAGTTGAATGAAAATTTAAATAACTTTTTATATAAGGACTTGGTAAGTAGAGATTACGTTAAAATTGCATACTATTCTGTGATCTGAATTGTTTAAGCTATATAGGTATTATTAGCTCACATTGAATTTTAACAGAACTTTATAAGTGACCTGTTCTATATATTAGAAAAATATTAGTCAAAATTAAATCTATTGCAATAATGCTAATAAAATCACTCTTTAGGATGATACAAACATTAAACTTGTCTACTACATTATTTTCATCGCAACTATATGAGCCTTGGAATAAAACATAATTTATATTTCCGAATAAGGTATCTTAAACGGAAAAACCCAGAACGAACGTAATCAACTTAATACATATTTAAATTGATTCTGAGTATATCTAATTTAATCATTAGATCGAATTGTCTGGGTTGATGTATCTAAATCTAATATCTAATAGACGTTTGTTATTTCAAGTATTCTCAAAGTTTGGCAAATCTATCGATTCCTAAAATTATGGAGAATTTTTATGTTGAATATCCTTGCTGAAGGTAAAACTTTTGAAGTTAACAAAGGAGCTAATTTAAGAGAATCGCTTCTCAACCAAAATATCGAGCTTTATAATTCGGGGGCGAAGATCCTTAACTGTCACGGACATGGAACCTGTGGAACCTGTCTGGT
>JBBQHY010000260.1:0-4077 GCA_038324415.1 Pseudanabaenales cyanobacterium
CAATTGAGCGGTCTATGAAAAATATTTGCTGATTTGGTTTGCTCATTTAACTGTCTTATTAACTCTTTTTTCAGCATAGTTCAAGAGCTAACAAAACCAGACTTATTAATACCTAGGGGTTAAATCTATGCAGCCATTTCATAGCGAATCGCACTTTCAATTTGGGTTAAATCGCAGTCATAGTCTAAAGCCAAAGCATGCAGTGACTCTCCAGACTTAAATCGAGCAGATAATATTTCCACAGGAATACCAGTACCTACAAGAACGGGGCGACCAAAAGAAACATGTGGATCAATTACAATCCTGCGTGGTTCTTTGAAATCAATATTACTGGATGTTGTAAATGGGTATAAACGTATAATCAAACCTTCTTCAGAACGATCAATCCGACTAATATATGCACATATAACTTGCTTAATTGCAATTTGCCCATCTTTAGAAACATTTACGATCTTGTCAATCTGTTCTACAAATAAATCGACCCCATCAGTATGTAAATTCATATCAGCTAAAGGATGTTCAGATTTCATTTCTTCTGATAGAAATTGCACTGCGGTTTTAATTTTTGTCATCGATACACCATGCACTCTACGAATGGCTGATAATACGTGAGCTTCGATTAGGTTTGTAAAAGATAGAAGATTCTGAGAGCGATCGGGCAAAATGATAATTGGTGGTGTGAATTTTCTTGGAGAACCGTAAGAACGTCCACAAACCCATATTTTGAGAGTATTTACATGCAAGCTAAGGTAATGAGCAGCCATACTCAGCCCATATGTAGGATAGTTAAGTGGATCAATACCGTCGTATATATCGCTCAATTTGCTTTTCTTAAAAGTTAGGACCTTATTACACTATTGTATGGAGAACTCAAAATCAAGGGTAAAAAATATAAGTATAAATTCTCCTAGAAGAAAGGGATAACCTGACGAATTAATTTTCTGAGCTTTAGTAGATCAATCAATCTTTGCAGCTTATCTGAAACTAAGAATCTAGGGGGAATGTTATCTATAGATTCCCGCAGCAGTTGATTAAGCTCAATATATTCCGCAGCAGAAAGTAATTTACCATCCTTGGGCGATCGGGCTTCTGCATAAATCTCTGCTCGCAAGACCTCTTCAGGAATATCTTCGTCTTGAAGTAAAGTCTCAGAATTTGCAACCTCAGAATTTGCCAATTGAGATTGAATTGGATTTTGATTAATATTCTGAATGGAAGGTTCAGCGATCGCCCCTAAGGCACCACATCCCAGCAAAAATAAACTTAATACTAAACTTCTACCGACCCAAGCGATTTGGTACACCTTGACATCCTCCAGCTATTGTCCGCCTAGTTTTGTTCCCGCCCCAAGCACAAAGATATTGGCGATTTTCTTCAGATAGGTCTTGGGCATGGCTAAAGTCGGCTTCTTCGACAACGGCACCAGTATATTCCCCTGTCTCAAAGTTAGGAAGATGATTGCGATCGCGGGGTGAGGCAGTAGCAATATCACCATAGAAAAAATTAACTTTACTTAAATCGGTATCACGAAAGTTTGCTCGACACAAAATCGCCCCACTAAAATTGGCTCCTGTCAGATTACACCCACTAAAATTGGTCTTAATAAAGTTGGCTCCCGTTAAGTCCACATAGCGTAAATCTGACTTGCTAATATCTTTGCTTGAAAGCATCAAGCCCAAGTTAATTACCCGTACACCCCGCTCCAAATCGACCACATAGCCTCCAGACCCATCTAAAATTGCCCGCCCCAGTAAGCCATCCCGCTTAAGGGGAGCCAATAAATTCGCACTGGAAAGAAACCTAATAATTTTTGCCCTGCCATCGGCATCAGAACTTCCAAGTAAAGCTGAAGTTCGAGCTTGGGCGATCGCCCGTTCCAGCGGCCAGTCCTCCATTTGCCCTTGAGCATCTAAAATCAAATCTGAAATTCCTTGAAAATAGGCATCAATGGTTTGCTGCTGAGTAATGGAGTTTTGTTGTCCTGTCAGCTTTTCGGAAATCTCATTTTGCCGCCATGCCACCCATACCGCCAGAATTGCAATTAGAATTTGCCCCAATGCACCTAAAGCGTCCCATCTCAGGCTATTAAACCAAACCCAAAAAGCATCATCTAGCTCTGTAAATGAACCAAATATTACGAGCATGACCAAAGCGATCGCCAAGGCTGAACTTACATCCCAATGCTTACCTACGGGGGAATTTGCCAAAGCTCTTTGGATAGCAGGCACCAAAATCGGGACTACGATCGCACCAGCTACGCCCAGCCCAAACAAAACCCATCGTCGATTACCAGCTTCCAAGTCCCAGAGAGCGATCGCCACGCAAACAGAAGCAATAATTAAACCTAATAATTTCAGTCGAGGAGCAGATACCAAAATTGAGTCTTAAGATAATTCTAACCTTAAAAATTTAACAGAAAAACCTCCTAAAAGGTAGACTATAGTTGAATAATAACTGAGCTAAGGTTTAATTTAAGCTAGCTAAAATCTGACTAATATGGAAATCTTTGCCGCACTTCTCACAGGTCTACTTGGAGTAGCAGGAGCGCCTGGAGTTGTAATTGATCGCCTAATTACCGACGCTTTACGGGGACAGTTAGTACGGGCTGATCAGTTAGAAGTCAGGCTAGATAATACCCCCAACTATCAACTGCTCCAAGGCAAAATAGATCGGGTACGACTGGCAGGGCGGGGCATATACCTATCACCATTTCTGCGTATAGATACGGTTGATCTTGAATCTGACCCCATCAGCATCGATCCTAGCTTTCTGCAATCTGGCAAATTAGTTTTGAACCAACCTGCTCAAGCTGCGGTTAGAGTCATCTTAAAAGCTGAAGATATTAATCAAGCATTGCGATCGCCAATGTTAGCAAAATCATTCCAAGGCATTAAAATCAACCTTTCTCCAACTTCTGGAAATGAAAGAACCGAAGAATTTAATCTAATTAATCCCGAAGTTACTTTTTTAGGAAAAAACCGTCTCCGCCTCAATGCCACACTTCAACCCGTAAATAAAAATCAGCCAGGACTGCAAATTGTGCTCGAGTCCAGCATTGTAGTTGTGGATAGCACACGCCTAGAGCTAACGCTATCTACAATTAATCTACAGGGAATTAATGTCCCCGAACAAATTACCAACACTTTAGCCCAAGGTATAAATAGACTTCTAGATTTCAGCCAGCTTGAAGCATCGGGTATATTTGCCCGCATTCTTAAACTAGAAGTAACAGATGCTCAGATGCAACTAATTGGGTTTGCCCGCATGGAGCCACCAAAGCCAAACTAAACCTATGCTCAATCTAATAATCAAAAATTTTAGTTGGAAACTTACTAGAAAAAAATCCCAAGGATCTATAAATGGCAAATAAACGGCTCTTTGCTCTACTGCAACAAGGCACAACCGTCTGGAATAAGTGGCGAGAAGAAAACAGCAATATTACTTATATTGATATGGCTGAAGCTAAATTTTTCAATGTAGACCTTAGTGGGGTTAGATTGAGTGGGGTAAATCTCCATAAAGTTTTCTTAGGTGAAGCTAATCTCAGGATGGCAATTTTAAGTATGGCAAACTTGAGCAGTGCAAATCTTAATGGTGCCGATCTTTCCACTGCTAATTTAATCGGGGCAAATCTATGCGAAGCTAACTTATCTGGGGCAACCCTATTGAGGGCAAATATGGGTAGCACGATTTTCAGTGGCGCTAGCTTAATTGGTGCCAATCTCAGTCAGTCAAATCTGAATGAAGCATATCTGAGCATGGCAAATCTGACCAATGCCAATCTGAGCGAAGCTAATCTAAACGGAGCATTTCTCTATGCCAGTAATTTTAGTGGGGCTAACTTAACTAAAGCCAATTTTAGCAAAGCTGATTTAAGCAAAGTAAATTTCAGTAATGCCAACCTTGTAGAAACTAAATTGATTGAGGCTAATCTCTCAGGTGGAAACTTGGCAGGAGCAGATTTTAGCGGTGCCGATCTGAGTGGAGCAAATTTAAGCGGGACAGACCTTACTAAAACTAACTTTACAAATGCCAACCTCAGCAGTGTCAATTTCACTAAAGCAGATTTTAGTTTTT
>JBBQHY010000261.1:0-4027 GCA_038324415.1 Pseudanabaenales cyanobacterium
TCTTCTTGGGTTGGCAAGCGATCAAACTGCTCAGACAAGGTTTCTTGGGTGTTTATAAAACCCATCAAATGCTGAACCTGTTTACCATAGATAATTTCTTCCTCGTTGGTAAGCAAAGGAATTTTACCGATTTCATGCAAATAGGTGCGAACCATATCGGCAGATAAACTTCCCTGCTTGGGTTTAGCTGGTAATTTAGCTGTAGTTGGTTTACTTGTCTCTGTCAGTTTTTGTTTAGGCATTGTGTTAACTCCTTACTGAACTCTTTATTTAGATTCAGCAGACTAAAGAATTGAGAATTTCTTAATACTTTGTTTAGTTTCGTAAACTTTAGCAGTTCATCATCAATTGCACTGAGGTAATGGACTATGATAGCCAGTTATTTGTAAATATCAACAGTTTAATGTTAATTATTATTACAGATTTATTAGCAAACTGAACATTAGATTTCATAGTCATTTCCGCCATTTATCTATGAGTATTTACACTTATCTCTTAATTTGGACTTAATCTGCCTAATTTATTGGAAGACTTTGTAGAAATGTGCTCAAGATTTTAGAACATGTAATAGGAAGAATATATCTTCCCAATGCTAGATGTTTTAGCTGACAAGTATCTAAATTTAGATTTTGGATCACTCCTTTGCAAAATCAAACAATATCTGCTAGTAAAGACGAGAAAGCCTAAAATTTTGTGCCTAGTCAAATAAATTAATATTAAATACCCGTTTACTTAATATGTAATTCCTTAATTGACTTGGGAATATCTAACTTTATTAGGTGCGTTGCTTCTAGAAACTGACTAACCCGATTAGGATCAATGGGTTGATGGATTTGCCCACTACGTTTAAGGGAGCTAGAGACGATTACGCCATTGGCATATTTCAGTAACTGTGCCACATTTTGAGCTGTTGCCCCTGAACCGATTAGAAAGGGGACATCCCCACAGGCGATCGCTGCTTCTTGTAGATCTTGATGGGTCGGAGCATCCCCTGTAGTAAATCCAGATAAAATAATTGCGTCTGCTAAACCACGATAGATGGCATCGTGAATAGCTAAGGTTAGATTTGGAACGGAAATGGGATGGGCGTGTTTAACTAAGACATCGGCAAAAATTTTGACATCACAGCCTAGTTCACGGCGATAACGCAATAATTCGTAGGCATTGCCCTCAATAATTCCTTGATCCGTAGCCATAACCCCAGTCAGGACATTAACTCGAATAAACTTAGCTCCAACACAGGCGGCGATCGCCATAGCGGAAAGTGCATCATTGCGTAAAACATTAATCCCGACTGGAACATCCACCATTTGCATAATACGCTGCACTACAAGTGTCATGGTACTAATTACGGCAGGATCAACTCGCCCACGGGTAAAGGGTGCATCAAAAAAGTTTTCAATAATAATCCCTTGAACTCCCCCCGATGCTAACGCGGTTGCCTCTTGCTCTGCTCGATCAAGAATATGTTTAAGGCTACCTCCCCAACGAGGTGAAGTCGGCAAAGGCAAAAGGTGAACAACACCTATGACGGGACGGGAGTCATCAAATATCTGGTTCAGATCCACACGCTTGGTTATTTAAGAAGATACCAATTATTGATTTACTGTACCTTGATTGGGTGCATAAAAGCTCAGGTATTACGCTAAATCTATTTATAGGGGATTTGGCTGATCCCCACATATCCCCCAAAATACTAATTTGATAACTAGGCATAATTAGGTAAGTTTATTAGCGATCGCTTCTGCCATTTCTTGGGTACCAACGGCGGTAACTCCAGCTTTAGCTAAGTCATAGGTCACGCTTGTACCTTCATTAATAATATCTTCTACAGCATGTTGGAGGCGATCGGCAGCATCAGTTTCGTTCAGATGTCTAAGCATCATTACTCCCGAAAGAATTAGAGCAGTGGGGTTAACTTTGTTTTGACCTGCATATTTAGGAGCAGAACCATGAATTGCCTCAAATACTGCAATATCGGTGCCAAAGTTACCACCGGGTGCTACGCCCAAACCACCAATCATGCCTGCACAAAGATCAGAAACAATATCTCCATATAAATTTGGTAGTACCAAAACGTCATAGAGTTCGGGCTTTTGCATGAGCTGCATACACATATTATCGACAATGCGATCGTCAAACTCGATATTTGGATAGTCCTTAGCCACATCCTTAGCTACTTCCAGAAATAGACCATCGGTAAATTTCATGATGTTCGCTTTGTGCACGGCTGTCACTTTTTTGCGTCCGTTGGCTTGGGCATAATCAAAGGCAAACTTGACAATGCGGCGACTACCCATATCTGAAATTGGTTTTACCCCGATCGCTGAGTGGGGCACAATTTTCTTCTTGGATAAATTAGCTAAATATTCTAAGGCTTGCTCTGCTTCAGGTGTGCCTGTTTGGAACTCAATCCCTGCATATAAATCTTCAGTATTTTCTCTAACAATTACTAAATCCACATTTCTAAAAGCACTTTTGACCCCATCAATGGATTTGGCAGGGCGGAGATTTGCATAGAGGTCTAGTTCTTTACGAATTGCCACGTTTACAGACCGAAACCCAGAGCCGATAGGTGTAGTAATTGGTCCTTTGATTGCTGTTTTGGTGGCTCGAATTGCCTCAAGTACATGATCTGGAAGCGGCGTGCCGTATTGCTCCATGACATCAACCCCAGCATCTACGACTGTCCAGTCAATTTTTACGCCTGTGGCATCTATGGCGGTTTGGGTAGCTTTTGCTACTTCTGGTCCAATCCCATCGCCTCTGATCAAAGTTACTGAATGTGTCACTGACTTTACCTACTAAATTTTTAGTTCTTACTAATTTAGAACAGGTTGACAGAATCAGTACATAAATTTGTTTCCTTTTATACACAAACCTACTGAAGTATTTTTAAACTTTAATGCCCTTGATAACATTAACTAAGGATGAGACAGTGATGACTCTTCCTTAGTTAAATAGAAAAACTCTTCTATAATCAAATATAAAAGATTTTTTGTCTCAAGAAATTTGAATGAACAATTCAGTCCTGTCAGAATTAAAAAAACGATTTATTGATGCTTGCATCGGGGCATTTGGTGAAGAATATCGAAATATTGATCCCAATGTTAGTATTGCCAAAGACTTGAGGTTTGGGGATTATCAATGTAATGCCGCTTTGAGCTTGAGTAAAAGACTTAAACAAAAGCCCCAAGCGATCGCCTCCCAAATTATTGAGCATTTAACTATTGCCGATCTAGGTGAAACTCCAACCATTGATGGCCCTGGTTTTATTAATGTCAAACTTAAAGCCAGTTTTTTAGAATCTCAACTTGTAGAAATTAATCGTAGCGATCGCCTCGGAATTCCCTTAACTAAATATCCTCAGAGAGTAATAGTGGATTTTTCTAGTCCTAATATTGCCAAGGAAATGCACGTTGGGCATCTCCGATCGACTATTATCGGCGATTGTATTGCTCGAATTTTAGAATTTCAAGGACATCATGTTATACGCCTGAACCATGTGGGAGATTGGGGTACACAGTTTGGGATGCTGATTACCTATTTGAAAGAGGTATATCCCAAGGCATTAACTGAATCTGATGCTCTAGATTTAGGTGACTTGGTAGCGTTATATCCGGCGGCAAAAAATCGATTTTATGAAGATGAAAAATTAAAGGAATAATACAGATTGGCAGTGGTAGATTTGCAGTCGGGACAGCCAGAAGCGACATTTTGTTGGAAATTACTATGTGATCAGTCACGCCGAGAATTTCAGAAAATTTATGATGTTCTGGATATTGAAATTACAGAAAGAGGAGAATCATTTTATAGTCCATACTTGGGCGCAGTTGTGGAGGATTTGCAATCTCTAAAATTACTCGAAAAAAGTGAAGGAGCTTTATGTGTATTTTTAGATGGATTTACGAATAAAGAAGGCGATCGCATGCCCTTAATTATTCAAAAAACCGATGGCGGTTATAACTATGCCACAACTGATTTAGCGGCGATTCGGTATCGGATTAAAGAAGATCAAGCTGATCGG
>JBBQHY010000262.1:0-4027 GCA_038324415.1 Pseudanabaenales cyanobacterium
CGAATTAAGCGATTAGCCCGAAAAACGATTTGCTTCCCTAAGACGATATTGATGCATGATATCGTCATTGGTTTGTTTATCAATCGTTATGAATTTCCTCTTCTAGTTTAATTACTGATTCAACAACTTTGTAACACTACCCTTAGCACGTTGCTCAATAGTTCCATTTAATAGTCTTGGATACCAAACTAAAGGAACTACAATTATCCTTCCATCCATTAAATCAACGCTAATCGTATCTTCAGTAAGTTCAACATTTTTAACTCTTTCATCAGTTTTAATTGCCAAAATATTCATACCAAGCCTCCAGTAGTTAAATTTGATGTTCTAATACTATAGATTTTAGCTTTCTTAACTCTTTAGCTGAAAATCCAATACTTTGAGCTAGACTGACCGACTGCAACCAGAATTTAGCTGATAAATTATCACGATCAATATGGACGTGCGGCGGTTCATTTGGTTCATGACTGTAAAAATAGAAGCGATATGCCCCAATCCCTAAAACTAATGGCATGATTTCCAAGTAACACAAAGCTTAATTAAAGTAAATATAGCAGTACTAACGATCGCAGGTTTTTGAGACTAGATTAAAGTGCGATCGCCCCTTGAAGGGAGAATTTGCGAATCCTAATTGGTTGAAATTAATGACATGAGAAATCGCCTCAGTCATAAATTTTCTTAATCATTTTTCCTATAGGACTTACGCACTCAATTTTACTGAAACTTAGTGGGAGGGAGTTTGAGGGCTTCGCCCTCAATTGGGGCTGTGCCTCAAACCCCCTTTAAATATAGGTTTTCTTTGTATGCTGCGTAAGTCCTATCCTATTTAGCATTTGCCAAAATTGGGGCAGTTAGGGCTGATTCTAGTTCTGTAGAGCCTAGGCGTTCTTCTAGGATTTTCATTACTTCCCGTCCAAAGTCGTCTTCATTCCGTCGCCATGCTTGGAGGCAAACTTCGCCAAAGAAAGAGCCCAAGGGTTCGGGGTTCCAGAGGAGTTTTTTCGCTGTCCACGGCATCATGCTCATCGGATCATAGTCAGGTTTGAGAATATCATTCTTAAAGGCATATTCTTCCAAGTGGGTATGGGGTTGTAAACCAATAAAGAAGATGGCTGGCTCCACTTTATTGACACCAAAAATAGATTCTAATTCTCGGTGATAGGCGATAGTTTGGCGAATGGTATCAAAGGTTTCATCGATCACATTAAAGGAATAATTTACAGATACTAATTCATTAAATCCAGCTTTTTTGAGATCGCGGCAGTTTTGGAGAATCGTACGGAGGTTATAACCCATACGCATTTTTCGTACTAGCTCTTGAGAGCCACTGGTAATACCGATTTCAAAGTAGCTCATGCCCGTTTGCACCATTAGATCGCATAGTCTGGGAGTTAAGTTATCTGCCCGAATATAGGCTGCCCAATGAATATCCGTCATGCCTGAATCTACAATTTTTTCTAATAGCTCGATCGCATCATCAATATATTTTTTAGCAGGAATAAACTGAGCATCGGTAAACCAAAAATTTCTGACACCGCGATCGTAGAGTTCACGCATCTCTTTAACAACTTCATCGGCGGGATTAATCCGTACCTGCTTACCTTCAATTACCGTATAAATGCAGTAGCAGCAGTTGTGAGGGCAGCCTCGTTTAGTTTGGACTCCGATAAAAAAGTCGCGATCGCGGAAGTAAAAATTAAAATCTGACCAGATTGATTCAATATAATCATAGTTACAGGCAGATTTCTCAATGGCGGCGGGTTGCTCGTGGATTAGTCCTTTACGAGGTTTTTGTTCTCCCGCAATATAACAGCGATCGCTCTCAATACTTTCTCCTTTAACTAGCTTTTCGAGTAAAGCCTCGCCCTCGCCCACGGAGATGATTGTCCCTTTGGGCAGTTTTGTTCCTAGTTGCTCGTAAAACACACTAACGGCACCACCGCCAATCATCGCTCTGGCGCTCGGTTGATATTTTTTTGCTCTTGCTAAGCCCCGCTTAATTAATGCTGAATTACGCCATAATTCGGTGTAGTAGGAAGTAAATAGACGTAAACCATTCAAGGCTCCCCGTAACTTAATTACAGGATTAAGAGAATAGTAAAATTCAAAGGCATTTTGCAAAGGATTTCCACCCCGCCCACCCACAGGTGCATAGATCTGAATATCTCGCCATGAGAATACGAGTAAATTGGGCTTAAATCCATCAATACTGTCATCAAGGGCTGTAAAAAAATCCAATGGTGGTACTGTCCCCATGTCGAATATACATTGCTCAACTTCGGGTGCAATTTTATGAATATGATCGGAAAGATAGACCACACCAATCGGGAAGATGGGATTACATGGGAGCCTTACATATAGAATGCGATCGCTAATTGCCATAATTCTTATAGTTAATTTATTGTTTAGTTAAAGGATTGTTGTTAAAAGTTGTTAAAAAAGCTTTACATTCATAATCTTAGCCTAGACATTATCGTAAATCTGTTTGGGAAATATTTTTGAGTTGGTCGATTACCTATGGGAGTGACATCGCAGAGGATTTTTCTCATTTTTAGCTTAATTAAATATTAGGGGCTAAACGAAGATAATCCCAATGGGAGTTGTGCAAAATTACTAAATTTAGTATTGATTTAATTTTAGATTTTTGTCTATGGCTAACTTTTCCAAATCTAATTAATTGTTAGAATAAAATTCTATTACGTTTTTTTGCTTAAGATTCTTAACAAAGAAATAGTGAAAAGCACGCCTAAATTTAGGTTTTGACTTTTCACTAGGCATTTTAAGTGACGTACTTTAGATGAGATATCAAAGTAAAGGACAGATAAAGTTCGATAGGCCGCACTAGATTAAAGATAGTAAATAAGGAAATAAAAAATGAGTAGCAACGAATCACGGCTTCAGTCAATCTCCAAAATTACAAATCGGGAAAGCCTAGGTCTTACCCCACCTGGTAAACTTGAAGATTTATGGGCAGTAGATGTATTTAGTTTGAGCAAAATGCAAGCTAGTCTCCCCAAGAATGTATTCAAATCTTTAAAAAAGACAATTCAATCAGGAGAAACAATCGATCCTTCTATTGCCGATGTGGTAGCGATCGCCATGAAAGATTGGGCGATTTCTAAAGGCGCACTGTACTATGCCCACGTCTTTTATCCCCTGACCAATGCGACTGCCGAAAAGCATGATGGGTTTATTTCTGTCCAAAGTGATGGATCGGTAATTTCCGAATTTGTAGGCAAGTTGTTAGTCCAAGGTGAACCCGATGGTTCTTCGTTCCCCAATGGTGGAATTCGCTCTACCTTTGAAGCAAGGGGATATACCGCTTGGGATGTCACCAGTCCTGCCTACATTATGGAAACAGATAATGGTGCGACCCTCTGTATCCCTACTGTATTCGTTTCTTGGACTGGAGAGGCATTAGATAAAAAGACTCCACTACTGCGCTCCAATGCAGCAATGAATAAAGCAGCAACTAAAGTTTTAAAATTGTTAGGCAATACTGAAGTTGCTCCTGTTAACTCCAGTTGTGGTGCGGAACAAGAATACTTTTTAATAGATGCAAATTTTGCGAATAGCCGTCCAGACATACTTTTAGCTGGCAGAACTCTATTTGGTAAGCCTGCCGCCAAGGGGCAACAATTTGATGACCACTACTTCGGGGCAATTCCAGAACGGGTGCAGTTGTTCATGCAAGAAATAGAAGCAAGATCCTATAGATTGGGTATTCCTGCTAAAACCAGACATAACGAGGTTGCTCCTGGACAATTTGAAATTGCGCCGTTTTTTGAGGCGGCGAACGTTGCCACAGATCATCAACAATTATTAATGACTCTGCTGCGGATTACGGCTAAAAAGCATGGATTCGTCTGTTTGCTCCACGAAAAACCCTTCAAAGGTATTAATGGATCTGGTAAGCACGTTAACTGGTCTGTGGGCAATGCGACCCAAGGTAATCTCCTTGATCCAGGCGATACTCCCCATACTAATGCTCAGTTTTTAGTATTTTGTGGTGCCGTAATTCGGGGTG
>JBBQHY010000263.1:0-3994 GCA_038324415.1 Pseudanabaenales cyanobacterium
ACTTCATCTGTTGATATGTGTAAAAACCGAAAACTTTTTCGATCTAATTCATTTAAATCACCCCAGTAATTACGCGCTGATTCTAAAAGGCGGGAAGTTCCATTTATATTGGTTTCCACAAAAATTGCAGGGCTATCAATCGAGCGATCAACATGGGTCTGTGCCGCAAAATTGACGATGGCTTCAGGTTTATAAAGATCGAGCAGACTACCGACTAACTCGCGATCGCCTATATCTCCTTCCACAAATATATGATCGGGATCAGATTCTAACTTTGCCAGCGTGACAAGATTACCAGCATAGGTCAACTTATCTAAATTAATAATTCTGGCACTGTCTTGACCGCGCAGTAGATAGATAAAGTTGGCACCGATAAACCCCGCCCCGCCCGTTACTAGAATTGTTGACTTTCCCATAAAAATTAAAATGCTTTTAACTCTTGCAGCATTAATGATAAATCATGACGCCAATACGGTAGAAATCCGTTTAAAACTTTTGCTAACTTTTGGTTTGACAAAACAGAATAAGAGGGACGTAGTGCTAACGTAGGATACTCACTTGTAGGAATAGGAATGACGTTTTTGACTTGTAATGGAAACCCCAAAGTCTTTGCTTCATCAAAAATTGCCACAGCAAAATCATACCAACTTGCTACTCCACTATTAGTTAAATGATAAATGCCTGATTCTATTTCACCTATAGATAATAATCGGCTAATTGTCGTAGCGATACTTTTTGCCCATGTCGGTGTTCCGATTTGATCGCATACAACCCTAACATCTTCGTGGGTCTTACCCAATCTCAACATAGTTTTAACAAAGTTTCCCTTACTATAGTTGCCATATACCCACGCAGTCCGAAGAATAATAAATTGCCCTCCTATGTCTACGATCGCTCTTTCTCCCTCTAATTTTGTTTTTCCATAAACATTTAATGGTGCCGTATCGTCATCTTCTTTATATGGCATAAAATTCTTGCCATTAAAAACATAATCTGTCGAGATATGGATTAAAGGAATATCTAACTCCCTCGCCACGATTGCCAAAATTTCAGGTGCTTTTGCATTCACAATCTCAGCTATGTCTGATTCGTTCTCGGCTTGATCGACCGCCGTATAGGCACCAGCATTCACAATTACACTGGGATGATAAGACTTAATGATTGAAGATAATCTATCACTTTGGTTCAAATCGCAGTTTTGACGATTCAAAGCAATAATTTGAGCATTTTTCACCAACATTTGACAGAGCTCCGTACCTAATTGTCCATCGGCACCAGTGATTAAAATTCTATTTAGCACGCGTATATTCCTAACTATTCGGACAGTTGATTTACGATCTCTTTAAATTTTGGTAACTTCGCATCTTTATCAGAAAGGATAGGAGCATCAATTGCCCACTGGATACCAATATCTGGATCATTCCAAATAATACCTGCCTCATCACCACTAACGTAAAAATTAGTGCATTTATATAGAAATTCGGCATAATCGCTCAAAACACAAAATCCATGAGCGAAGTTCTCAGGTATATACATTTGTCTTTTATTCTCAGCCGATAAGATTTCTCCATGCCACTTTCCAAAGGTAGGTGAATTACGCCGCAAATCGACAGCCACATCAAAAACTTCACCTTGGGTAACTCGCACCAATTTACCTTGAGGATGGTTAATTTGATAGTGTAAACCTCTCAATACATCTTTTACTGAATAAGATTGATTATCTTGAACAAAAGGTTTATTTATGCCAGCCTCGTAGTATTTTTGCTCTTGATATGTTTCCATAAAATAACCTCGGCGATCGCTAAATACCTGTGGCTCAAATAAAATTAATCCTGAAATAGTTGTATGAATTAATTCCATAATTAATTTTGTTTTCTCTCTATAAAATATCAGGGTTATTTCATTCTAATCAGAGGAGAGGAAAACCTTCTAAAGTAAGTGAGGAATCTCATTAAGGCATCGCCCGCCATTAATACTATAGCCATTGTAAAGCATTTAGAGGCTTGCCTGATACTCGTCGTAGAGGAGGTCTTCGACATAAAATCAAGCGCTGTGTTTAGCACTCCTTACCTTAGCCATTAGTGCAGGCTGTCGAGGATTTATATCCATCAGTGATTAGCTGCATAGTTATAAAGAAGAACTCTTGGCTATATTTAGTCCTGCCAAAAACGAATTACCGTCCTACAGCACCATCTGTCGAGTGTTGTTGAGCTTGGATTACAAAGCGTATAGCCTTTACTTAGCGAAGTTTTTCGAGATTGCGTCATTGCGTGGAGAAACTATTGCCATAGATGGGGAGGTCTTGCGAGGTTCTTACAATTTAGATACCGTCTCCAGTACAACAGAATCTCACCCTGCCATTCAACTGGTCACGGTCTATATCCTAAAGCGGGGAATGATTCTACCCATTCAACCCGTGGATAAGAAGAGTAATGAAATCACGGCGTTACCACCTGTCCTCAAGGAATTAGCGCATCGTGATGTGGCCATTGCCTTTGATGCACTCAATACCCAAAAAAAACTTGCGAGCAGATTATCACCTCAGGCAATGACTATTTAGGGAGCACTATACTCAACGTTCAGCAGAAAAGCTGAGTATGCTGGGGATCGATCCTGATATCTAATTCTAAGCGATCGCCTGATTTGCCCTGAATATGATATGGATTTACTATGGAAGATCTATGGATTACAAGTCCCAGATGTCTGGACACTTTAGGACAGTTAGACTTTAATTAGTCTCAAACGGTGAATTGGATAGTTTTGCTTAATCTGGTTAATTTGCCTAAGATAAAACTGTGAAGGTTTAGTTTTTCCCCTCTCCCAACGTTGGATTGTTTTGATGTCTACAGATAGAATTTCAGCTAACTCGGCTTGGGTTTTACGTAAACTTAGCCTTAGATTAACTATGTGTGTATTTTGGGGATGCTGATAGCGGTTACTTTCTTTATTTGTAGGGGCGATCGCATTAGCAATGTCGTAAACCCTATTATCTTTTGCCATTTGGAGAATTGTGGCGATCTCTAGAGCATTGGGAATAGATTTGTTTGTTTCCCATCGGTAAATTGTTTTGGTGGAAATCCCTAAACAGCCAGCAAATTCTTCCTGTGACATTCCTAGTTTGTGTCGCAAGTTGAGGATTTGGCTACTAATTTGATCCCCTACAAACATAATTTTTAGGGTTTAAATTAAGGTTGTGAAAGTAAGTTCTGTCAATATATATTAATGAATTATATTGTAGCGATCGCTATATACCCAAAACTGCCCCATTCATAAAAATATTCTCACGTCCCGTGAGTTCTGGATGAAACCCAGTACCAACCTCTAAAAGCGAACTAACTCTACCCCTAATTCTGATCTCGCCCGTAGTGGGTTGGATAATTTGGGACAAAATTTTCAGTAAAGTGCTCTTACCTGCGCCATTTCGCCCAATAATGCCAATGCGATCGCCCTGATGCACATCAAAATTTATATCTTTTAATGCCCAAAATGTCTCAGTCTCTTGTTGCTGCCATTGCCCTTTTACTAAGCTCTTGAACCCATCTACCAAGTCGTCTCGAAGACTATGATAGGGCTTCTTGGTCGTAGAACGAATTTGGTAAGACTTGCTTAAATCTCGAACTTGAATTACAGGTTGGTTCATATCTAAATATAATCTACCAAATCTTTTTCTATTGATTCAAAAGTACTAAGGCTAAGTATAGAATTCATATAATGGTAAACAATTTTCATCTAATATTTGGTCTAAATTAGCGATCGCCCACTCACTCCAATATTTTACCTAGCCGATAATAAATCAATAGCTGAGATAACTGATTTGCCAATGGACAGAGATTGCCAATAATCGCCCCCCTATAACGCACTTTCAGATTTCTCTGTACTAGTAGAGTTCCCAGTAAATCAAATTTAGTCCATTGGCGATCGCTAATAGGAATTAACTTTTTTAAGTTCTCAAGTTTATTTGAAATATTAAGCATATTTTCGAGGATTATTTATT
>JBBQHY010000264.1:0-3993 GCA_038324415.1 Pseudanabaenales cyanobacterium
GATAAGATCTTAATTGGGCGGAATTGTCATAAAGCGGCGATCGCTGGGTTAGTTCTATGCGGAGCCACTCCAATTTATTTAGACACAGATTACAATTCTGAGCTTGATTTAGATTGTGGTGTTAGTCCTAGTACTTTGCAGTCATCCCTAAAAGCAAATCCTGATGTTAAGGCAGTGATGCTAGTTAGCCCTAACTATTTTGGTGTGTGTGGCGAGCTAGAAAAATTAGTAGCGATCGCCCACTCTTTTAATATTCCAATTTTAATTGACGGTGCTCACGGTGGACATTTACGCTTTCATCCCGATTTACCCATAGATGCTTTAACGGCGGGAGCAGATGTAGTTGTGCACTCCATTCATAAAATGGGGTCAAGCCTAACTCAAACGGCAATGCTGCATATTCAAGGTTCTAGAGTTAGTAGCGATCGCCTCGATCAGGCTGTACAGATGCTCCAGTCCACCAGTCCCAATATTATTCTTCTAGCTTCTTTGGATGTAGCACGGCGACAGATGGTATTGCATGGGCAGCAACTCTTAGAAAAAACTATTTCTCTTAGCAATTATGGGCGATCTCAAATTAATCAAATTCCCAACTTATACTGTCTAGACCATATCCCTAATCTCGATCCCACCCGCCTAACAGTCATGGTCAATCAACTCGGCAAAACGGGTTTTGATGTGGATGAGATTTTTTGCCAAGATTTAGCTGTGATGGCAGAGATGCCGACCCTGAGTCAGTTAGTATTTGTAGTTTCTATTGGCAACACCGCCGCAGATTTGGATAGGTTAATTCTTGCCTTTCAGAATCTAGCAAATCGCAAGAATGAGAAAACTCTAGCAATTCCCCTAATTCCGAAAATGCCTAAACCCAGCTTAAAATTAACGCCAAGGGAGGCATTTTTTAGTCCTAATTTTGCCATTCCCTTAGAAGAAGCATCGGGAAGAATCTGCACAGAATTAATCTCACCCTATCCGCCGGGAATTCCTATAATCTGCCCTGGTGAAGAAATTAGCCCAGAGGTGATAGATTATTTGAAATTGATTAAAGATGCTGGCGGTGTTATTAACGGTTGTAGCGATCGCAACATGACTAAGATTAAAGTCGTAACCTAGTGAGTTAGATTAGTCAGTTAGATAGCTCGGTTTAACTTGTTAAAAAACTCAGTAAAGCGATCGCAAAGCACTGTGAATCGGTGTAAAAGCTCTCAGTTAATAATGCTTCCCGACCTTTCAGGATTAAGTTTGAGCAAGAATTCTAAAATTTAAACTGTAAAGTCTCAAAGTTGAGGTGAAAGGTTCTTCGCTCGCTATCGTATTCTTAATCTTCTTAGTGAAGGAGGATTTGGTAGAATATTTTTGGTGACCGCTTTTTATTCCTTAGTTTTAACTCAGCCCATAGTTGAAAGGGGGATGTAATGTCCTAATTTTTCAGCTTTTGTGTCTAAATAGCGAATATTGTACTCATTTGTTTCAACCAGCAAAGGTAAACGTCCTACAATCTCAATGCCAAAACCTTTTAAGCCTGAAATTTTACGAGGATTATTAGTAACTAGCCGCATTTTTTTCACCCCCAGATCATGTAAGATTTGAGCACCAACCCCGTAGGTACGCAAGTCAGGAGCGAATCCTAGCTTTTCGTTTGCCTCGACCGTATCTAGTCCAGTATCTTGGAGATTATAAGCCTTGATTTTATTAATTAATCCTATGCCTCTCCCTTCTTGACGCAGGTAAACTACGATCCCAGAACCCGCATATTCAATCATTTTTAAGGCACTTTGGAGTTGCCCTCTACAATCACAACGAAGGGAGCCTAAAGCGTCACCAGTTAGACATTCTGAATGCACCCGCACTATAACTTCTTCATCTTTGAATCTACTTTTATCACCTTTAACGATCGCCAAGTGTTCAGAATTATCGATGGTGTTACGGTAGGCATACACACTAAATGTTCCAAACTGGGATGGTAATTTAGCAATTGATTCGAGTTGGACAAATTGCTCATTAGCTAACCTATAACTGATGAGATCGGCAATACTAATCAGCTTAAGTTGATGTTTTTTCGCATATTCCACCAACTCAGGTAGCCTTGCCATGGAGCCGTTATCATTTTGAATTTCACAGATTACACCCGCAGGATATAAACCAGCAATATTCGCTAAATCCACGGCGGCTTCAGTATGCCCTGCCCGTTTTAAGACTCCACCCGTCCGCGATCGCAAGGGGAAAATATGTCCAGGTCGCTTAAAATCATTGGGTTTAGCGTGGGGATGAATTGCTAATTGAACAGTATTGGAGCGATCCTCTGCCGAAATCCCCGTGGATGTACTCATGGCATCTATGCTCACGGTAAAAGCGGTTTGATTATTATCAGTATTGCGATCGACCATGAGGGGTAGTTCTAGCTGATCGAGGCGATCGCCCTGCATAGCCAAACAAATTAAGCCCCTAGCATGAACTGCCATGAAGTTAACCATCTCTGGGGTCGCGAACTGGGCTGCTCCGACTAAATCTCCTTCGTTTTCACGGTTTTCATCATCGACTACGACAATTAAATGACCCGACTTGAGGGCATGAAGCGCGTCAGGGATTGAATCAAACTGAAATTCCATGGGGGGACTTTAAACTTTTGTAACATTAATAACCTCATTCTACGTCACCTTCGCTAATGAATTTGCAGAGCGATGGCAATGTTAGATCTTCTGTTCCTATGCTTTAACCATTTACAATTTGACTTAATGCCCCTGTAATTTCTGGATATTGAAACTTAAACCCATTCCTTTGGGATTTCACAGGTAAAACCTTCTGACCACCTAAAATTAGGGTTGCTGATTCTCCATATAAAAACTGTAGACTAGCGGCGGGAGCGGGAATAAAAGCAGGACGATCAAGAACCTTTGATAAAGCCTTCGTAAATTCTCGATTAGTTACAGGTTCAGGCGCAGTGCCATTGAGAGCGCTTTCAATATTGGGATTGTTAATGGCAAATAAAATTAAACTGACCAAATCCTCAATGTGAATCCATGAAAACCACTGCTTCCCTGAGCCGAGCCTACCGCCTAGCCCTAATTTGAAAATTGGCAAAATCCGATCTAAAACTCCGCCTTTGCCTAAAACAATTCCTGTTCGCAGTCTAACCACTCGAATTTTTGCCCGAACTGCTTCTTCTGTCTCCGCTTCCCACAGCTTACAAACTTCTGCTAAGAAATCATTGCCAGCGAAACTATACTCATCAAAGCTTTTATTTAAATCCGTGCCATAAAAACCGATCGCTGAGCCATTGATTAAAACCTTAGGCTTATCTGTCATTAATTTAATCGCCCCAATTAAAACCCTAGTACTGATCTGGCGGCTTTGGATAATCTTTTGTTTTTTGTTATCTGTCCAAGGTTCGCCAAAAATTGGAGTCCCTGCAAGATTAATTATAGCCTGTGCGCCTGTAAGCGACTGTGTCCAAGCTCCAGCTTGTAAAGGGCTATAGCCCACTACCTCCACTTTAGGAAAATAGATTTTAGGAAACTGGCGGTTTGCGCGTTTGGGATCTCGAACCAAAAGTATAATTTCGTGATTAAGATTATGCAATCTCTCAATTAATTTCACCCCAACAAATCCAGTACCGCCCGCTACAACAACTTTCATGCTAACTTCCTAATTACAAACCCCTGTCATTTTAAGCCATATTCTTCCAGAAAAAGATTACTATGCCCCCTTCCTAGTTAAAGATTACTGTTGTTAGGGGGGCTGCACCCTCATGAAGGGAAGGCTGATTCAAGGTAAGACCTCAATAAACGCTGAGAGCAGAAAATATGGCTATAACAAAGCCCGTCAATGAATATACGAATCAAGATATTTTCCCAAAAAAGGCTAGGTGGGAGCGGGAATCTTCTTAGCCGCTTTAGCCCGAATTAGATCTGGTAAAGAAAGTACTTGGAGATCATTATGCAATCTAGATGCAATATAGTCCCAAAATGAAACCCCTAATTTACGACAAGTTTT
>JBBQHY010000265.1:0-3981 GCA_038324415.1 Pseudanabaenales cyanobacterium
TTGGTGGAGCTATTTAATTGATTTTAACAATTTGAGATAGTTCAATTCTGATTGGAGATTTTTAGGCTTCATACTCTACTTTAGCTAGCAATATACTTAGGTCGGGCTATGTCTACAGTTAAATTAACCCTAACCAAGATGACAATTAGGGTATTGCCATTGTTTGTATACTACTCCCTTCCCAGTCAAAGATTAGTCTTTTGGGGATGTTGGGCTGCGCCCCCACGAAGGGGCTTTGCCCCTTAACCTATTTCAACTGTGTATATTTCTACGGTGGGAAGGGAGTAAGCTTTATATTTTATTTATTATTTGTGACAATATATTAAACTTAGTAAATAAAAATATATATTTGGAGATAGCTGTGACTGGTTTTATAAGAGGTTTGTTCGAATCTAAATCAAAAAAAGAAGATGGTGAAGCTAAAGCTAAAAAAGATGCTAATTCTTACTACTTAGATACTGATTCGTCTAAGAGCTTTGGTGATATTGACTATATGCGAACTGCAAAGGCTGTAACTAAGAGCTTTCCTAAGGGTAGAGGAGAGATAACTGAGGTTATATCTTCTATGGACAAAAAAATACAAGAAATGGAAGAAGAGAGAAAAGAAGAAACAAAAAAGCAAACGCAACTAAAAATTGAACCTCAAGCTCAGTTCAGAAAGCCTGACGGTATTTCTTCGGCTAGTACAAATATGGATATGTTTCGGAAGATGGCAAGGGAAATTAAAAAGTCCTAAGCTGAATTAAACTATCAAAGTTAAATTAGGGCTTACACACTTAAATTTATAGAAACTTAATGGGCGGGAGTTTGAGGGCTAATGGTTTCGCCTGTTCCATATGTGTCCTCAATTGGAGCTGTGTCCGAAACCCCTTTAAATAGTAGGTCTTGTTTTTACGCTGCGTAAGTCCTATAAATATCAAAAATTAGGCAATATTGTGATTCACCTTGAGTTGAGATTGACAGAGATTATAGAGTTTCTGTCTTTCAATTTCTTGGGGTGAATTGTGATTTAGGATTAAACTATCTACTTCAGGCATTCCCAAAAACTGAAATAGTAAGGGAATTATTTCATACTCAGAAATTATAGAATTTTGGAGTTCTTTTTGATTTTGTTTTTGATCTTGAGCCGCGATCGCTTGATTTGGATAAGCATAAATTACATTCTTCACAATTTTAGGATTGCTTACTTGGTTTAGGGTTGTCAGGATTAAATTTCCAGTGGGAGATTGTAAAAGGAAGTATTTAGAATATTTTTGTTTAAGGGCAATTGTTTTAAGAACGGGGGCGATCGCTTTTATTGCCTCAGAAACATCTAAGTCTGGAGCATTAGTAATTAGCTTAACGATTTGAGCATCTATTAAACCAGAATTAAAACCAGAATATTGCACCATATTAATTATAAATCTTGGCAGAAGTTTGCTAGCTATCTAGGCTTAAAGTTATTAGCTCTATACCTAGACTTGCTTTGGGGTTTAGATGTGCATTTAACCTGTGCTTTAACTTAAGCTTTAATCTAGGCTTCGATTTTTAAAGTTACAATTTTATCGCCTTTACGAATTGCATTGACCACAGCCATATCTTCTGTTTTACCAAAAGTAGTATGAACGCCATCTAGGTGGGGCTGGGGAGCATGACAGATAAAGAACTGACTTCCACCTGTGTTCTTACCAGCATGAGCCATGGATAGAGTTCCTGCTAGGTGCTTGTTAGAGTTGATTTCACAGTTGATTTTGTAACCAGGTCCGCCAGTCCCAGTCCCTTGGGGACATCCACCTTGAACCATAAAATTGTCAATGACTCGGTGAAAGCTCAAGCCATTGTAAAAGCCCTTTTCCGCCAAATCCACAAAGTTCTTAACTGTATTTGGAGCTTCTTTGTCAAATAGCTCTAGGTTAATGGTACCTTTGTTGGTTTCCATGATCGCACGGGTCATATTTTTAGTTCCTAGTTCTTAGATTAATTAATACTTAACATTTTAAGGCTTTTTAGGTATTCCTAAATAAGTAATGAGCTATACAGATTCTCTAATCAAATTCGATACAGGTTGTCTAATTAGATGGAGGCTTTCGGGATTATAAATTTTAGACTTTGATCCGTACTGGCGTTCTCGAAGTGCGGAGTTCTAGATCAGTAGGGGTAAGTAGAGAAGTTCCATTCATCTCAGGGGGTTGAGGAATTTGTAAAATCTCAAGGATTGTAGGGGCTATGTCCGCTAGTTTACCGTTAGCTTTAAGCTCGACTTCTGCGCCATGTCCAGCGATTCTCAAGCCTTCACCTTCTACAATGATAAATGGTACAGGATTAATAGTATGGGCTGTCCAAGGATTATGATGCTCATCCCACATAACTTCAGCATTACCATGATCGGCGGTGATAAGAGCAGTACCTCCGACTTTATTGATGGCAGAAACAACTTGCCCTAGGCATTTATCCACAACCTCGATCGCTTCCACTGTGGCATTGAAATTACCAGTGTGTCCAACCATATCTGGATTGGCATAGTTAACAATTATGAGGGAGTAATGGCATTTATTCACGGCATCGATCACAGTTTTCGTGACTTCTTGGGCAGACATGGGAGGAGATTGATCGTAGGTAGATACCATTGGGCTATTGATCATAATGCGATCGTCACCTTCATTTGGCTCTTCGTTGCCGCCATCAAAGAAATAGGTAACATGGGCATATTTTTCAGTCTCTGCTACCCTTAGCTGCTTGAGGTGATGTTTGGCAACAACTTGCCCCAGCATATTATCAAGGTTTTGAGGCGGGATAGCTACATCTACGTCCAAAGTGGCATCGTACTGGGTGAAGGTAGTGAAGTGCAGAGAGGTAATTTGAGAACGCTCAAATCCTGTGAAGTTAGGAGAAACAAGTGCTTGGCAAATTTCACGGGAGCGATCTGGACGAAAATTAAAGAAAATCACCCCATCTCCAGATTCCACTGCCCCTGAAGCTATACGAGTGGGAATAATAAATTCATCGGTAATTTTTTGGCTATGGGCGTTTTCTAAAACAGCGATCGCTGAGGTAATTTCCCCAATATCATCTTTAACCATGACATCATAGGCTTTTTGTACCCGATCCCAACGGCGATCTCGATCCATAGCGTAGTAGCGACCACTGACTGTAACGATTTTGCCAAGATCAATCAGATCTATATAATCTTGAATTTTTTGAATATAAGTTATGCCTGAAGTGGGCAGAGTATCACGTCCATCAGTAATGGCATGGATACAGACGTTAGTTACACCTTGCACCTTTGCCATATCCAATACGCCTAATAGATGATCGACGTGGGAGTGAACACCACCATCGGAGCATAAACCTATGAGATGTAACTTGCCCCCATTAGTTTTGACAGCATTACAGACCTTGAGTAGGGCAATATTATTCTGAATGGTGCCATCGTCTACGGCATCAGAAATACGGACTAATTCCTGCGGCACGACCCGTCCTGCGCCAATATTGAGGTGTCCAACTTCCGAGTTGCCCATTTGTCCTTTGGGTAAACCCACATCTTTTCCTGATGCTTGGAGTAGGGTTTTGGGATAAACCTGCCAGAGACTATCCATAATTGGAGTTTTAGCGGCGGCGATCGCATTGCCATCCGTTTCTTCTCGATACCCCCAACCATCTAATATGATCAGAACAAGTGGAGAAACTAATCCTGTAGCCATTGCAATTATTCCTTTGTACGTTGGCAATCATAGCACTGCAATTATTTACATGCCACTTTAATGTGTCCTACAAGACTAAAATTATTAGATTACATTAATTTGGCGGGTCATACACCAAAATCTAAAATATACTGTGGTAAATCATTAATATACAGCGGTAAATCACTCTTTATTAGATTCAGAATTAGATTCAGACAAATTTTAGTTACTCAGAGCTTTTTAGAATTTCCTTTGCCATTGCCAGAAAGTCTTGGGGAGCAGAAACTTTTGGACTAATCTTTGTATCAGTTTTATTAGCAAT
>JBBQHY010000266.1:0-3978 GCA_038324415.1 Pseudanabaenales cyanobacterium
AGACTCGATTGCTATCCAATAGGAATTTTGTAGTTTACAAATTCAGATATCTGTGGGTATACTACGAATGTATTACATACTTAAATAATTCAAAAATCTCTAGTCATGAACTTGCAACTTTTCGAACATCACATCGAATCATCCCAGCGTTGGGAGATAACTACGCTGAGGGAAGTTGCCATGACTTTTGCTGTCAATTTTTATGGAATTTCTGAGGGGATACTAAACTTATCAAGATATCTAAATGAGATGATTCTCTTTCGTTTAATCTGTCTCTTTACTCTGATCGCATCGGGCGATCGCAAACCAAATCACCAAAGCGGAAGGTATAGACACATAGCTATACCGACATAATAAATTGACCAAAATCAAGTCTTTCACCCCTGCTTTCCAGAATTAGAGAGTGGGGGTTATTATTTTTAATCCCATTCAAACCAACTTATTCATATGAATATCCAAGAGGAGTAAATTGTGAGATTCAATAAATTTGAACCTGAAATTCTTAGGCAGACTGTAATCGTATTCTCCCAGAACTACTTACCCATTACTCCCTTCCCAGTCAAAGATTAGTCTTTTGGGGGTGTGGGGCTGCGCCCCCACGAAGGGGCTTTGCCCCTTAACCCCATTTAAACTGTGTATATTTCTATGGTGGGAAGGGAGTAGTCATATCAATATCAAACGGGCGATCGCACTCTTGGTAAATGGTCGAGCTGAACCATTAGGAATGATGAGCCAGTATACTTGGCTGATTAATTCTCCTCTTTTTTTCTTAGAGGTTCCCGAACATATCCGCCTGACAATTGGCAGATCGGAACGGGGATGGAAAGTCCCTCCCGTGATCAGAAGAGAAGTATTACGCCGAGATAGTTACACTTGCCAATATTGTGGTGGCGGCAAAAAACTGACTCTGGATCACGTCCGCCCACGCTCTAAAGGTGGAGCGCACAATTGGGATAACGTAGTTATAGCTTGCGAAAGTTGTAATCAACGTAAGGGTAATCGCACTCCTTTTGAGGCAAATATGCCTTTATCGAACCAACCCAAAGCACCTATACATCCTACTATTGCTTTTGCTGATCAATTCTGGCGGGAACAGCAAATTAAACAATAACTCAAAAATTACATCCATAAAATTATCGGAGACATCAAACTTTATGATGAAACTCACTTACACTGAAACAGGATTTTACTTAGAAAAATTAACCGTATCCTTAGAAGAATTTGTCACCAATCGGATGCTTCTCAGTTTGCGATCGGGGTTCCCAATCCACCTCGCTCATAGCAATGCTTCCTTTCTATTGCCAGCATCTGCCGATCACTTATTATTGCTTGACTCAGTAATTGGTCATGATGATTCTGATACTATCTCTTTAGAAAAAGTTGATCTCAATTATGTGGAAATTGGTTTTAGCGGTACTTGGATAGCGAGTAATCCCGATGCAGAGGAAGGAACTTTGGTAGTTGTGTTAAGCGATCGCGCTGAATTCTACCTCTACAAGATTTGGCAACAAAGCCAACCCATATTCGCTTTTTCTGCATAAATAAAGTGGTTTTGCCTAGTTGTAATACCTCTGTAATATAGCTAGGCGATCGCTCTAATCCACGCCACAAGAGTACTTGAAAAGCTCGATAAAGTTATTCTCACAAACATATAGTATGTATATTACATTAATACTACAAGGCAATTACAACTGCCTCTGAACCTTGAAGACTAAATAGTCACCACAAATAAATTTCAAATCTTAAAAGTTTTGATGGGGTGTAGCTTAGCGGTAAAAGCGATCGCTATCAGACACGACAACGGATAATTGACTGAATCTTGCCAATATCATCAAGCATCTTACAGCTAAATTTAGATAATCAATATTGCGATGTTTGGAGGTTCGATTCCTCCCTTCCGAGTTAGCTCCTATAGCCCAATTGGTAGAGGCGCTAGTCTTAGAAACCAGATGTTATAGGTTCAAATCCTATCAGGAGTATTTTCCATGCGGGGCGGATTGATAGAGTGATCGCCTTATAAGTGATGGGTTACAGGTTTACAGCGAATTACGATCAAACTTGCCACAGATAGAAAAGTAAAAACCATAACGAGGCTAAGCCCTGCGACCCTTTTTGTGGTGGATTTAAAATCAAAGTGCTGTAGATTCTGTCATCAGCTTTAATACTCCCTTCCCACCATAGAAATATACACAGTTTAAATGGGGTTAAGGGGTAAAGCCCCTTCGTGGGGGCTGCGCCCCCACACCCCCAAAAGACTAATCTTTGACTGGGAAAGGAGTATGCGATCGCTTGTGAAACTACCTAGTCCTTGCAAATTAGGATGCTTCTGTTAAAATTTCCCTACACTAAACTCTTATAAATCCTAAAAATGCCTGACTCTAGCGATCGCCATAATTTTGATGCTGTAATTTATGCTGCAGAAATTAATGATCGCCACGGAGTTGGAGTTCTATTACAAAGAATTTTTCCAGATACTAGTCGCATATTGTCCGTCAGAGCCGAAAATTGGTATGGTGGGGAGCATACCTTTGGTCAAGTGGCTTTACATATTAATCATCGAGGACTCACCAGATCGCAAGGATTAGCAAAAGTAGCAGATGCCTTAGCAAATTATCAGATTGAGCGTATATTATGCATTCCCTATCAAATAGATGAAGTTTTAACTGCCTTAGCCCTGCAAGAGCTTTTTGGTTCACCTATTTGCACTTATTTAATGGACGATCAAAATATTTTGGTTAAAAGTATTCCTGATAATTTAATGTCAGAATTATTATCAAAATCTCGATTGTGCTTGGCTATTTCCACCGAAATGTGTGACGTGTATAAGGCAAAATATGCGGTTGATTTCCATTTTACTCCTCCTGTTTTGCCATTTGCTTTAGCCAATCTTCACCCTAATTCTCGAAGTTCAATAGCAGAAATACCATCAAACTTTTTACAAAAGGGAGTCATGATCGGAAATGTCTGGTGTCCAACTTGGTTAAAGTCATTGCAAGCAATTATTAAAGAATCAGGAATTACTATAGATTGGTATGGAAATACGGGAGCGGAATGGAATATTGGCGATCGCCACCAACTTTTAGAGGACGGTATTATCGAAAAAGGTTTTCTTCCCACTGAAGCGGAAGTTGTTTTGGCTTTGAAGCAATATCAATATGCAATCGTACCTTCAGGAAGCTTAGATCTAAGCGATGGGAATCCTGCTACAGCTTGGTTGAGCCTTCCCAGTCGGATTCCTTTTATTTTAGCCACTGCCCATATTCCCATTATTGTCTTGGGACATAGTGATACTGGTGCCGCTAGATTTGTCGAAACGATGGGGGTTGGTATTGCCGCTACCTATGAATCCAAGAGTTTGCTATCAGCCATAGAGCGCATTACTCAGGATCGACAACACTTTTACCAGCAAGCTAAAAACCTTGCACCATTATTAATTGATCGCCGCACAGATCTATGGATTTGGGATTCCTTGGCGATCGCCCAGCCGATCGATTCACGCTTTCAAAAAATCCTTGAAACATCTACTTCAAAATTAAGTTTAAAATCAGGAAGCAACTACCTCACCGCCCTAACTCAAGCCCTTGACACCATCGGCAGCCAACGATCAGAGATTATCTCTCTCAAAAATGCTTTAACTTTAGCCGAGCAGACTCACAGATTGGAAAAAGAAAAACTTGCTGAAGAGACCCGAGTTCTTAACGATAACCATATTCGAGATAAACTGAAAAGCGTATTGTGGAGAGTTAAAAATGTCTTAAAACAATATCTAAAAAAACTATTGAAAAAATTATTTTATTCCATCCCAAAATTACCAAGTTAAAGTACTTTTCTGATTGTAATTATAGAAATAGCCGTAAAACCCAACCGTTTTAACCGTGGGATATAAGGCGGTGAGCGAGAGCGAACAATCTACTTAGCGGATCGCAGATACCCTTACAAGAAACTGCGGTATAATGTAAGGTATGCAGAAAGCTTTCA
>JBBQHY010000267.1:0-3976 GCA_038324415.1 Pseudanabaenales cyanobacterium
GGAGTATGTAAAGTTGCGGTAACTCCATTAGAACCATAGGACAGATTGCTAGTATAAAAATCTGCCTCAAAATTAGTTAGGCTATATGTCCATACTGGCTTTTGATGGTTAAAACAATCGGTAATTAACTCAACTCCATAAGGATCGTCGAGATTAATAATTGCTCTTCCTTTTAGATAATCAGAACTGAATAATAGAGACTTCGCTTGAAAATATTCTTCTAAATTTAGATGGTAATCTAAATGATCTTGGGTGAGATTTGTAAATACAGACACTGCAAACTGACAAGTCCATACCCGACGTTGATCCAGAGCGTGAGAACTAACTTCCATCACCATCACTTCTTGGTTCTGATCCACAGCTTGCTTGAGTTGTGCCTGTAAGTCCACAGCAAAGGGAGTTGTATGGGTGGAAATATGCTCGTATCCTTGCCAACGGGTGTAAAGAGTTCCCATTAAGCCTGTTGCGTATTGATTTCCAACTAAAAATTCAATCAGGTGAGAAGTGGTGGTTTTACCATTTGTACCAGTCACGCCGATTAATTTTAACTTTTTAGCGGGATAATTATAGAAGCTAGTAGCAATTTCCGCACAGGCAGTTACTATATCTGGGACGAGAATAATTTGAGGATTTGGTTCGAGGTTTGAGGTTTCATTAACTATGGCAGCGATCGCTCCTGACTCTAATGCCTGAGATACATACTGACTTCCATCTACCTTGCTACCTTGCATAGCTATAAATAAATCCCCTGCTTGGCATATACGGGAATCGGTGACAATGCGCTTGACTATTTTTTCTGCCCCAGTATATTCGTAGCCTGATTGGTGTAGAAGTTCTGATAATTTCATACTAGCCCCACTTAAATATTGCTGCACCCCAACTTAATCCTGCCCCAAAGCCTGATATGGCAATTGTATCTGAGGCTTTAATTTTATGCGATCGCACGGACTCGTCCAAGGCTAACGGAATCGAAGCAGCAGAAGTGTTGCCATAGTTACTTAAATTAGTAATCACTTTTTCCGTGACAAAACCCATGCGAGCTTGAACAGAATCTAAGATGCGCTGATTCGCTTGATGCAAAATTAGCCAGTCAATATCAGTTACAGTTAAATTCGCCCGAAATAAAGCTTTATCTAAAACCTCTGGTACTGACTTCACTGCAAAGCGATAAACTTCACCTCCATTCATAGTAATAGGAACATAGCCTTCCGAACTATGATTAAGATTAAGTAAAGAATTCCCTTTACCATCACTTCGTAATTCAAATCCTAAAAGCCGATCTTGTTCCGAGGCTTGGAGTACCACTGCTCCCGCCCCATCACCAAAGAGAATACAAGTACGGCGATCGCTCCAATCTACCCAGCGAGATAACACATCTGCCCCAATCAGTAAAATATTACGATAAGTACCTGTGCGAATAAACTGAGAAGCAGTGACCAAACCAAACACAAATCCTGAGCAAGCAGCACTCAGATCAAAGGCTACAGCATTTTCTGCCCCTAAAAGGAACTGCACTTGGGCGGCAGAACCAAAAAGATCGTCAGGACTGGAGGTAGCAAGAATAATTAAATCTAAATCCTTGGCTTCTATCCCTGCCATAGCGATCGCTGCTTTTCCAGCTATAGTTGCTAAACTTGCCAAGGATTCTCGATCAGTAGTAATCACTCGGCGTTGACGAATTCCTGTTCTACTGGCAATCCATTCATCTGTTGTCTCAATGGTTTGACTGAGTTCGTCATTTGAGATCACCCGTTGAGGTACAGCCGAACCGCTTCCAATTATTCTGACTCCATTCATATAATTGGTTCCGCAACAGCGTTAAGTTCTTTAATTTGGGTGCGAATGCGTTCCAGAACTTGATTATCAACTGCATCCTTTGCCACCCTAATCGCATTGCAAATACCAGAGGCTTTGGAGCTACCGTGAGTAATTACACATACCCCATCAACACCTAATAGTAATGCCCCACCATATTCGTTATAATCCATTCTTTGCTTAACTTGAGAAAGATTAGGACGCAAAAATAAAATACCTAACTTACCCCACCATCCCCTTGGTAATTCTTCTTTCAGAATTTGCATCGCCACTTTACCCACACCTTCAGCAAACTTAAGTAAAACATTACCCATAAACCCATCACAGATCACCACATCAAAATCACCTGACATCACATCTCTGCCCTCAGCATTGCCAGCGAATGGAATTTGGGGATTATCTTGGAGGTTTTGGTGAACTTTAATGGCTAAATCGTTACCCTTAGAAGGCTCTTCGCCAATATTCAATAGTCCCAACTTGGGATTTTCCACACCCAAGGCATAGCGACTGTAAAGCAGTCCCATCATGGCAAATTGTTCTAAAAATTTAGGACGACAATCGACATTTGCTCCCACATCCAGAAGTAAAACGGGTTTGCGGGGAATTAAAGTTGGCAGTAATGCCCCGATCGCTGGTCGATCAATCCCTTTTAATCTACCTAATCTTAAAAGTGCGGCTGCCATTGCTGCCCCTGTATGTCCTGCCGCAACTACTGAATCAGCTTTCTTTTGTTTTACTAATTCCATGGATACAGCGATCGAAGATTTAGGCTTACGCCGCAGAGCCTCTAAGGGTTCTTCGTGCATTTCTATCTGTCCCTCGGCGGGGATAATTTCAATGCGATCGCTTAATTTATGATGATGTTGTTTTAAGTAGGCTAGAATCCTCGACTCATCACCAACTAATAAAATATCTACATCAAACTTTGCCTGAGCCATCAAAGCTCCCGCAATTATTTCATCTGGGGCAAAATCCCCACCCATAGCATCAACTGCAATCCGCACGTTTAGTCCCATTACTAGCGAGTCTGCCCAGAATTTTAGCAGCTTAAGCTACCAAGACCCAAATATAATTCCTTACGTTAAATTCTAATTCTTAAAAATCAGGCAAGTTTTCTTTTACTGCGTTTAAAAGTTCAGAGATCGCTTTTGATGTCCATATACCTTCTGCCCTGCGATCGTTTAATAATTGCAGATGGATTGTAAAATTATCGCCAAGCCCAGAAGCCTCTAGGGAAATATCCGCAGTTTGGGCAGAGCAAGTTAAGGTTTCACCCTCGGAAAGTTCGGCTTTCATTGTCGCCATAGTTTCCACAAGTTGCCGAGTGATCCGACAAAAATCTTTAAATTCTTGGATATTGAGTTCGATCGCCCAGTTTTCAGCACCAACTAAGCCTACAAAAATCTCAGCATCGGGGGAGTGACCCAATCGCCAACCCTCCCCACTTAATAGATATTTATGCACCTATTCTAATTAGTCACTCAAAATTTCAGGCTGAGTTAGTTCATCGGACATTTCGATGATGGCGCGCATAATTGGTTTAAGGAAATGATCGTCATAGTCATCAGCCTCGTCATAGCGGCGGAGTTTAGCCCGATTTGCCACCTGTACAGTAATCCGATAGCGGTTAGGAGCAGTAGCAACAAGTTCTTCAGCACGACGAAGACCTTCAGCAGGATTGAGGTTATAGCGTTTAGGCATAAGCGAAATTGTGTGACTTTATGGGAGTAACAAGTTTAACCCATAATTGGGATAAGCAAAGCGATCATCTAGACCAAATTGGGTAGGATAATCAATTATTGAAAAATCTGAAGAAGGTGGATATTTTTCCTACCGCCCAGAAGTTAAAGGGGCAAATGATCAAGGGGAAACTATTGAAGCTTGCTGTAATGACCTAGAACTTGCGATCGAGCTAATTTTTGAAGACTTGCGTAGAGATGCAATTTCAAAAGCCTCTCCCAATGTGCAATATAAAACAATAGCGGTTTTATGAAGAGAGGAGACTTAATCAGGGACTTAAAACTGGAGTTTAGACTAACAAGTACCTCTAGCAGGAAATCTCCCGCCAGTTAAAACTGACAGGATAAGTTCGTAAATCCGAAAATTATTTACGAGGCGATGTCTTCAGGCACTTTCTTTATCTTAGAAAACCCTTTTTTGA